>CAMKQS010000007.1 GCA_946414975.1 uncultured Caryophanales bacterium
TAGTTTAAAGCATCTTTTAATTTAGAACCGATTTTAACAGTAACTGCAGTTCTAGCTGCGATTGTAACTGGTTCTCCAGTTCTTGGATTACGTCCAGTTGATGCTGGTTTATCTTTTGCAGTAAAAGTACAGAAACCAGTTAAAGCAACTTTCTTTTCCTTCTTTAATCCTTCAGTAATTCCACTCATAACTGCATCTAATGCACGAGTTGCATCTGCTTTTGATAATCCTGCTTCTTCAGCAACATAATTAATTAAATCTGTTTTTGTCATAATTTACCTCCCTCATCTACGTAAGCTACCTTGCCTACAATTTAATCTTAGCACATAAGTTATTCAATTGCAACAAATTTTTATAATTTTTGTATTAAAAAAGTTAAGAAATTCCTTATTTCTTAACTTTTATCTTAATTCCAATAATACTATTTAGTACACTAATATCATCATTATCTAAATTAATTGAACCTGATAAAATAGCTTTATGTAATAAGTATTCTCTTTCATGTTCCTTTAATACATTTATATTTCTTAATAATCTATTTTTACTTATTAGTTTACCATTTATACTATATGTTAAATCATCTATTTCACAGTCAGATAATTTAGATAAATAGCAATAATTACTATCAGATATATTAATATTACAAATACCATTATCTACATAATCTTCTGTATAATCAACTATAAACTCATCAAGTTTACTATCTGGAATATAGAAATTATCTCCTGTTATAACTGATCCTATAAATGAATTATCATTATTTATAACATTCATATTAATTAATCTAGCTATTTGTAATCTTTTTATTACATTTAAATTACTACTTACAAGATAGTCTGGATTATTATATATTTGATTATAATAACCAAGCTCTATAAAATTATCTAATAAATTAAATATATTATCATTTTCTAAAAATTCAAACTTATTAAATTTATTTATATCAATATTATAATATTCTTGCATAAGTTTTATTCTTTTTATTAATAAATTGTTATCTATCAATAATATATTTTTATTATATTTAACTATTTTATTTATTATATTATCAAACATACTAATGTTTAATTTAAAATTATTATAAACATCTTTATTAGTAATAACATATCTATTATTAGTTAAGAACATTATATCTATAATATTTCTTTTATATAAATATGTAAAATAATAAATCTGATCTATATCACAATTTAATAATACTATAAATAATGGATTATCTTCTTTTATAATATTTAATTTAGAATTACTCAATAAATTTAATTTTTCTTCTAAATTATCAATTTCTCTAATCTGCATTATTTTATCATCACTTAATTTTGATAAGTTATAACCATATTTATTAAATATAATTTCAATATTTGATACTTGTTTACTTTTTAACTCAATATTCTTTTTAGATACTTCTTCTTCATGTTTACTATTATTACTAATAACATATCTTAAATATTCATGTAATACATTTTCGTCTTCTATCAATTTTATATCTTCATTAATACTACTAATATAACCTTTAGTATAGAATAATTTAGTATATAATTTTTGATAGTTAGTTTTTATTTTATTATTAGTTTTACTATTATTTCTTATTTCATTATGTAAATTAATATAATAATCATCAATTATTTTACAATATTTATCTATAATTTTTATCTCTCTATTACCCATTGTATTTATAGATTCACGCTTCAACTTTTTTAAATCTTTATTTTTTACTTGAATACTTCTCTCATGTTTAATATCATCTAAAACTCTATCAAAATTATTATCAATATATGCAAGTTTATCAAATGCAAGCACACTCATAAATACATTTTTATCAGGATATAAATAGAATAATTCTTTTAGTGCGACTGAAGCTCTCATTTTTCTTTTAGGAACATTATCATATATTTCATCAAATTCTTTATTCATTTTTCTAACTGTATTTTGTGCGGCTAATAATTCTTTCTCTGATACTTTTTTATCATGATCATGATTATATATTATTTTTAATGCATCATAATATTCACTATATTCTCTTTCCGAAAGAATTATACTAGAAAAAATTAAGCTACAACTTTTAATTAGTTCTCCTAATTTTTTGGCATATGATGGGCCTATTTTTGTTATTATTATTAACAATACAAAAACCGGATAAAATGCTTGATCTGCTTTTTCATATTTTCCATATAAAAATTCTTTATAAATTTCTATAAATTCTTTATAATCAGAATCAATTGGTTCTACTTTTAAATCTCTACATCTATTTTCTATCGCTTCTTTTAACCTTTTCATATGCATCATCCCCCTTTTTATTAACTAATATTTCTTCTAACTCATTTAATATTTCTCTATTTTCATCAATATATTTAGTATCACTTATATCATTTAATAATATATTTTTTTGTGATTTAAAAATAGCATATCTACTTTCCATCATATTATGATATTGACTACTTGTATAACACTTCTTTACAAATGCATGAATCAATATATATACATCTTTAGAAAGTCTTTTAAATGTTAACCTAACATCATGATACTTAACCTCATATAATCCTTCTAAGTTCTTATTATTATTAAAACATTTTATATTTTTAAATGTTCCTTTTTTAATACTTTCAATAAGCAATAAAATATCAGAATAAAACTGTTGTGGTATATCTTTTATAATATCATTCTTTACACATATATTATCACTATTAGTTTTTAAGAAAACAATCTTATTGTCTTTATTATATGTATCATTATTTGGGCTATTTATCTCTTGACTATAATTTTTTATATATTCTATTATTTTTAAACATTTGAATCTATAATCATTATATTCTTTATAGTCAGCATCATCCTTATTTATATCTTTTAATAGTTTTTCACTCATTTTGTATTCTTCAAAATAATGAAGTAATATTAAATTTATTATATCTTGATAATTATCAGTATGTTTTTTTGGTAATATCATATCTATATCTTCATAATCATCTATACTATTTATAAATTCAATATAGAATGAAATATCTATTTTCATTGAATTATCTTCTTTAGTCTCTTCAATATATTCATGTACTGTATTATTCTCTATTTTTTCTTCTATTCTTATTTCTTTTCTTTTCTTTAATACAGATTCATATTCCATATTTTCTAATCTCAATTTTTCATATATTTTGATATTATAATTACATATAGCTTTTACAATGTTATTTATACTCTTAATATCATAATTATTGTTATTTAAAAAATCTATTAATTCTATTATAAATTCCTCATTAACTAATTTTTCACTCTTAAATAAATTATATAACTTATTTTCCATAAAAAATCCCCCTTTACTGGGTTAGTATACTACCATATTTTTAATATTTTATCAAATTTAAATAAGTAGTACATATGTACTACTTATTTAATAATAATTCTAATTTTTTCTTTTCTTCTTCTAGTTTAATTCTATCTAAATCAACTATTTTTTTAGGTGCTTTATTAACATAATTTTCATTAGCTAATAGTTTTTCTCTTCTTTTTATTGATGCTTCTAATACCATTATTTGTGTTTCTTTTATTTTTTTATCTGCTTCAGTTTCTAATTTTTCAAAAAATATTTGTGCTTTTACTCTTCTTGAAAATACTTTATATGCTTTCATACCTAATGGTTTTTTTACTACATTATCTTTTATTTTAAGCATATTTACAATTAAATCATTATCATCATCAGTATCAAACATTATTTTCGCTTCTTTAGTAATATTATTTTCTGCTTTTATATTTCTAAAGCTTTTAATAAATTCTATTTGATCATCTACGGCATTTTCTTCATCAATAAATATATATTTTTTACTGTATTTTGGATATGATGATATCATTATATCTTCTGTTTCCTTAACAGGTAATTTAGAATAAATTTCATCTGTTACATATGGCATGAATGGTTGTAACATTTTTAATATTCCTGTAAGTACAAAGCATAATGTTGATTTAGTACTTTTATTATCAATTGAATATTTAGCCATCTCTATATAATTATCACAGAACATATTCCAAGTAAATTCATAAATAGAGGCTGCAGCATTATTAAATTGATATTTATCCATAAATTTTTTTACTTCATGAATACATTTTTCATATTTAGTAAGTATCCATTTATCTTCTGGTTTTAAATTATCTAAATTAATTTCTTTTAAATCTTCAATATTTGATATAACAAATCGTGCAGCATTCCATATTTTATTAATAAAATTCCATGCTGATTTAATTTTCTCTTCATCAAATTTCATATCAGTACCTGGTGCGACATCTGTAGCTAGATAATATCTAAGTGCATCTGCTCCATACTTTTCTACCATATCAAATGGATCAATTCCATTACCTAAGCTTTTAGAAAATTTTCTACCTTGTTTATCTCTTATTAATCCATGAATTAAACAATCTTTAAAGGGTCTTTTACCTAATAGTTTTTCTCCTTGAAATGTCATTCTATTTACCCAAAAAGGTATAATATCATATCCAGTTACTAGGCATTGATTTGGATAGTATTTTTTTAACATTTCCGTATTATCAGGCCATCCTAATGTAGCAAATGGCCATAGTGCAGATGAAAACCAAGTATCAAGTACATCTTCATCTTGTATCCATCCATCTTCCTTTGGAGGATTTACTCCAACATATACTTCTTCTCCTTTATACCAAGCTGGAATTCTATGTCCCCACCATAGTTGACGTGAAATACACCAATCATATGTTATTTCCATCCAGTGATTCATAACTTTTTCATATCTTGTAGGTACAAAGTTAACTTTTTCATCTTTTTTCTTTTGAGTTTCTAACACTTTATCAGCTAAAGGGCGCATTTTTACAAACCATTGTTTTTTTATCATTGGTTCAACCATTACACCTGTTCTCTCACTATGTCCAACTTCATGCACTAATGGTTCAACTTCTAATAATAATCCTAGTTGTTCTAATTCTTTTAACATTTCTACTCTACATTCTTCACGAGTCATACCACAATACTTTAGTGCATTTTCATTCATTGTAGCATCATCATTCATAACATTAATTCTCTCTAAATTATGTCTTAGACCAACCTCGAAATCATTTGGATCGTGTGATGGTGTAATTTTAACAACACCTGTTCCTTTAGTAGGATCAGCATGTTCATCTGCTATAATTGGAATTAATTTTCCAACAAGTGGTAATATAACATTTTTACCAATTAAATGCTTATATCTATCATCAAGAGGATTTACTGCAACAGCAGTATCTCCAAATAATGTTTCAGGGCGAGTAGTTGCAACATCTAAATAATCATCTGTTCCATCAATTATATATTTTAAATGATAAAAAGCACTTTTTTCTTCTTTATATATAACTTCTTCATTTGATAATGCTGTTTTAGCTACTGGATCCCAGTTTATTATTTTCTCACCACGATATATTAATCCTTCATTATAATAATCAACAAATACTTTTTTTACTGCTTTAGAAAGTCCTTCATCTAAAGTAAATCTTTCTTTAGAATAATCAAGAGCAATCCCCATCTTAGCCCACTGTTTACGTATTATATCACCATGTTCTTTAGTCCAATCCCAACAAGCATTTAAAAATTTATCTCTTCCATATTCATACTTATTAATATTATTATCTTTTAATCTTTTTACAACCTTAGCTTCAGTTGCAATTGCAGCATGATCCATACCAGGAAGCCATAATGTATCATACCCCTCCATTTTTTTATAACGAATAATAATATCCTGTAAAGTAACATCCCAAGCATGTCCTAAATGTAATACACCTGTTACATTTGGTGGAGGAAGTACTATACAAAATGTTTTTTTATCACTAACGCCTTCATCACACTTAAAATAATCTTTACTAAGCCACTTTTCATACTTATTTTCTTCTACTTTATTATGATTATATTTCTTATCTAGCATATATTTCCTTCCTCCATTATTTTTTTATAATTATTAATATCTATATTTTTAATATCTTCTATTAAACTTTTAAATATTTCATCATCTTGATACCTAGTCCTATCATATTCTATCCAAAAATCACTCGCACATTTAGAATTATTATTAATCTCATCTTTTCTATCACCATAATATTCTAAATCTTCTTTTGATTTTTCAAAATCCATAACCCCTTCTAAATCATATAATTTAGCTTGAAAGTCACATTCTATTTTATCTATCATATAACAAAACTTAGCTTCTTTGCTTTTGCGTTCATTAAATTCATCTAAAAGACTTATAATTTCATCTTTTTTACGTAAATCCGATACTAAATTTTCTACACACATTCTACCTTTTTTTCTTTTTTCATCTAATGTAATATTTGATCTTATTGTATAATCTGGCATAAGTATTTCTTCTAATTCATGTAAAGATAACATCTTAAGAACTTTCAACATATCTATATCAAGTTTATATTCACTATCAATTATGAGTGCAAGCATTAAAGTTCCGTATACGTGTTCTGAAATACTTTCAACTCTATCTTTACTAATTTCTATCTCAAGCCACCCTGTTCTAAGTTTGTTTTTTAATATATTCGTATACATATAAAAATTCATTATATTATCATTCATCTTTTGTCTTACTTCCTTCATTAAGCATTTTTTCATACATTCCAACTTTAGCTACAGGATACATAGTAAGTATTTTATTAGTATTAGGTATTACTATTACTTCTAAAAGATCAGTTTTATAATCCATTAAATAACCTACATTATAAGGCATTTTAACTAAATACATATCTGTATCATCTTTTCTTATTAAGTGTTTTAAATGAGAAGCACAATAATCATACAATTCATTTAAATTAATATCATCATATAACTTATAAAGAGTTCCTTTTAACAAATGACGTTTATTAACATGATAAATTGCCCTATCTTTACTATAACTATATAATTGTCTATCTGAATAAGTTTCAACATCTTTTTCTTTTAAATCTCCAATTAAATATTTATAATATTTGACACACCTTTTATATTGAACAATATCTCCTTGATGTTTACAATTATCAATATCAAAACTTTGAATTAAATTAGGTAATTCAGGATCATTTTCTCCAAATGCAATCTTTATAAGTCTAAGTTTTGCCTGATATTTCTTACTAGTATTAAGTAAACATTTAAACTCTTCTTTCGCACTCTTTAAATCATGCATATATTCATATATACATCCAAGCTCTATATGCATATCAGATTCCATTAAAGTATGTTTTAATTTCTTTAAAGTTGTAATTGCATCTTCATAATTACCTTCATATTCATATATTAATCCTAATAAATATATTTTTTCATTTGAAAAATATGCATCATTGACATATTTTTTAGCTTTTTCAACCTCTCCCATATCTAAAAGCAACTTAACAAAATCCATAAGCGCAGTATCATCATTTGTACTTTCATATAATTCTTTAATCAAATTATATGCCTTATCTACTTTCCTTACTTGCATATATCCTTTAAATAATATCTTCTTTACTCTTGTTTTAAAATAAGGTTGATTTAAATAATCTTCAAGTATAGTAATATTTTTACCAACATTTTTATTATTGTTTAATTCTTTATCAATCATATTTAAATCATTATTAATTTTAATTGAACCTTTTGTATATCTCATATTTCCTCCATAAAAAAAACGCCCATATAAGGACGCATGGCGTGGTACCACCTTAATTCGTAGTATATACTACCTCAAACATTTAACGCATGTAACGTAACATTCTACTTAATTCAAATATTAAACTCCCTTGCTACCTTCTATTACTTTAATTATTATCTTCCACCAAATGATAACTCTCTATAAATTAAATATAATATACTCCTCAAGTTCAAAGTTTTTAAAATTTACAATATTATATATCCTTTTATAATATTTTTCAAGCTAATTTTTAATTTTATCAACACCAACAGTAATAATCGGTACAACTTTGTATTCATCAGTAACAGTTGTATTATTTATAAGCTTATTATCGCTAATACTATATATATTGTTATCACTAGAAATTGTACTAGTTAATGTATCAGGAATAAAATCTATTGTTAGTTTATCTTCAGATACATAATTATTTATATCAGATAAAGCAATTAATCTTGCTTTATATCCTGTATAATCTATATCATTTACAGTATCAGTTCTATCATCCAAATAAAACCAATTATCAGTAATTCTTTTTAGCACCTTAAGAGCAGTAATAGGCTTATATACATTAGATACACTATAATCAGTTTCAGTAATGTATGCAACTTTAGATTCTGTTTTTACATCATAATCAGCACCATAATTTCCTTTACCAAAAGTAAGTGCTTCTGACATTACTAAATTAACACTGGCAGAATCACTACTAATAACATAAAAATCATATTCTTCCGTATTAGATACTGAACAAGTATACTTATCTCCTACTTGAAAATTACCACTTATATTATTACCAACACAAATATAATTATCAACATTCCCTGTATCATTTATTTCATTTTGTACTTTATTTCTTAAATTATTAAGCACTTTACTTCTACCATTTAATATGATTAAAAAAGTAGCAGTTAATGTAATAGCTAATATTAAAATCATATACATCATAGTAGAAATAGCAAATCCACGATTATTCAATTTCACATTATCACCTATATTTACATACTAATTATATATTAAATATATATTTTTTTCAAGTAAAAAAACTAGTATGTATTTATACTAGTAGAGTGTTACAAATAATATGAATTATTTCTATACAAAGAAATAAGTTATTGTAACATTTATTCATTAACATAATTGTAAATATATTTTTTTTATGATACTATTTTTGTAGGTGGTAAGATGAAAAATAAAAAGAAAATGATAGTTATTATATCAAGTATTATTGTAATCACTTTTGTTACAGTTATTTTAATACTTATAAACACTAAAAGTAGTAAGAAAATAAATATTAATAATAAAGAAGAGGATAAAAAATGTATTCCATTTACTGGAGGAAGTTATAATTTAATTTTTGAAACTAATAGTAATGATAAAATAGATTTAATAAATGTATGTATTGCATGTTCACCTGATAGTTATCCTGAGATTCCAATACCAAAAAATGAAGGATATGATTTTGATGGATGGTACTATGATAAAGATTTAAAAAATAAGGTTGTTGCGAATAAAACTAATGAAATAACTATTACTACTAAAAAAGATAAAAATAATTGTATAATAGGATATAAAGATGTTAAATTATATGCAAAATGGAAAAAGATTTAAATATTATAATTAATACATGTAAGATAATTATTTTATTATCTTTTTTTAAATTGTTTTTTATATTAATTCGTGCTAAAATTTATATGGTGAGGATATGAAAAAGAAATTAAGATTATGGGTTAAAATAGTAATTGCATTAGTTGTTATAACTACACTTATTATACTGGATGGTTTTTTTATTAATAGTCATGGATTTAAAGTTAATGAAATAGCTTTATATGAAAATATATCCGATAAATATAATGGATTAAAGATTGTACAAATTAGTGATATATATTATGGTAATAATGTAAATAAAGATGACCTTAAAAAAATTGTTAAAAATATTAATTTAATAAAACCTGATATTGTGTTTTTTACTGGTGATTTAATGTATAAAGATAACAAAGATTCTACTGATGTTGCTAATATACTTTCTAAAATAAATACTGAGCTTGGAAAATACTATATAACTGGAGATAATGATTATAATGATGATACTGTTAATGATATACTAAATAAAAGTGGCTTTAATAGTTTAGATAATAAATATGAATTAATATATAAAGATAAAGAACCTATCTTAATTTCTGGAATAAGTACTAAAAAGGATAAAACAAACATAGAAGATAAATTAAAAGATACTTATGAGTATTTAAATAATAATAGTAACTATAGCATTTTAATTATGCATGAACCAAATATTATAGATAAAATTGAATATGAAAAATTTAATTTAATTTTAGCTGGACATACTAAAGGTGGAGTTGTTCGAATACCTCTTTTAGGAGGAATAATACTTCCTGAAGATAATTATTTATATGGTAAAGATTATTATAAAAAGAAAGATACAAAAATATATATATCTAATGGTTTAGGTAATGATGAGGTTAATTTCAGATTATTAAATAAACCATCATTTAACTTTTTTAGACTAAGAAAAAAATAATTCAACTATCTCGAATTATTTTTTTTATACTAAATCATTATTATAAATATCAATATCTAAATAAAACCAAGAAGAAAGTAATTCATTTAAAGTCATTTTTTTATTTAAAATAATATTCATAGCTTGTTCTTTTGTAAGTTCCATATCATATGTATTACCATCAGTTACTTCTACTTTATCTAAAACACTAATTTTTATTATTTCATCACCTATCTTTATAGATAATTCACCTTTTTTTAGTTCACTATATTTATTTTTATAATTTAAATAAACACTTATTATCTTTTTAAAATTATGTATCGAATATAATTGTCTATTATACATTTTAGAATTACTAATACCATCTAATTTCTTTATAGTTTCATAATCACTTTTAAATACTTTTAAATTTATATAATCTCTATTTTTTAATTTAGCAAATGATGATGATGCACTATTTATATCACTACATCTTATTTCACTTATAAAATCTTTTTTTGTATTATAAAATAAATATCCATCAAATATATTATTATTAAATATATAATATGCATCTGTCTTCCACTGATTAGCAATCTCTAAAAAATTATCTACATTTCTATTTAAATGAATCTTACTATTATACATAGTTAAGGCTTTATCTATATAAGTATCATCCATTTTCTTAAATATAATATTATTACTTTTTGCTTCAAACTTATACAAATTTAAAATATTAGGATAATAATCATATTTTTTATATTTTTCAATATTACCTGAAAGCACTCCCATATCATACTTTTCTTCATATTTTTTTATTAATCCCATTAACATTTTAAAGTATCCTTTTTTTCGATAATTTTTATCTACACAAATACTTCCAATAGTTAGAATATCAATAATATCATTTTCAATATATATATTATTAGATAAAAGTAATGCACATGCAATAAGCTCACTATTTTTTCTAATAGTTAAGTGTTGACCATTTTTTTTACTATAAACTTTACCCATATATTTTTGAAAATAATCATCTCTGTCATAGCACTCATTTACAAAATTAGTAATTTCTAAGTCAGTATCTTCTAAATTAACATCAACATTTAAATAATCCATCATATCACTAACACTTGATATAGTATCAATTGCATATTCTTTTAACTCATCTACAGCATCACTAATGGCATACCCATTAAACTGTTTAATCATCTCTATATCAGTATAACCATCACCAACTGTATAAATTAAATGCTTATTTATCTTTTCTAATTTACTTACATATTCAATCGCATTAGCTTTATTCGCTTTCTTATTTACTATTTCAATATGATTCTTATGACGCATAGATATATATGCTTCTATATCACTAAAATTTTCATTAATATAATCAGCTGCTTTTTTAGCAACTAAATTATCTGATAGTTGTATATTTATTTTAGATAAATCTAAAGTATTAATATCTACTCTACTTTCTTTATCATGAGATGCAAAATAAGTTACTTTATTAAAATCAAATAATTCCATAAGTTTTTTCTTAGTTAATTCATCAATATAAATACTATTTATTATTTCATCATCTTTTAAAATAGTTGCCCCATGATTTACAATTAAATAATCTGTTTTTATAGAATTTTTAGTTAAATTAATAAAATCTCCATATGATCTTCCTGTAATAATTACAAACTTATTTCTTTCTCTAAATTTTGGTAAATTATCTATATTCCTTTTTAAATCAGTATTATTTGTATAAAATGTTCTATCAAAATCAGTTGCTAGTAAAAACATATTACCACCCTAATTAAGTATACCAAAAGAATACTAAAAAAGAAAGCAATTTTAGCTCTCTTTACAATCTTCGCAAATTCCTTCAATTTTTAAACTATGATTAGTTATTTCAAATCCTGATAATTTAATATTATCAAATGGACAATTATCTAACTCTTTTATTTTATTACACTTTATACATTTAATATAATGTTTATGATATTCATTAATAACATAATAATCTTGATTATCATAGTTAATTTGCTTTACTAATATATTATTCTTAACTAGTATATCTATTATTCTATATACTGTTGATTTATTCATACTTGCTTTTTTTATTATATTAGATATAGTAGCATTATCTTTTAAATGAACTATAATATCTATTATCTCTTTTCTCTGTTTAGTAATTTTTAAATTACTATTCTTAAACATTTTATCTATCATATATGAACTCCTAATAATTGAATTAATAAACCACTTATTACACCAATAAAATATACTAGAGATAAAATAATAATATTTTCTTTTATATTTTTATTAGATTTAAATAGTATTATTATTGCAACTCCACTACCTGTAAGAAGTCCTGATATAAGAGCAGAAAAATCAATTACACCCTTTGCATATAAAGTAGTAATCATTACACTTGATGCACAATTAGGAACAAGTCCTATTAAACTTGTTATAAATACTGTAAATGGATTATTGGCTATTATATTATTTTCATCAAATATACCAGTATAATCTATTAATATGTTTAAGATAAATGAAATTAACATTATAAATAGTGTAATACTTAACGTATGTTTTAATACAGATACTAATAAATGATCTTTACAATGACAATTCTCTTCATGACATATTTCATTA
This sequence comes from uncultured Caryophanales bacterium, assembly GCA_946414975.1. The sequence continues at coordinate 12,757 of CAMKQS010000007.1, forward strand.
TCTATTTCTATATTTTTCTCTTTCTTACGTAATATAAAATCAATAATAATACCAGATATCATACCAATTATAACTTTTATAATAATTGCGGATAATATAACTTTAACAGGTGCTTTTTGTGATAATAATACTGGTAACATTTCATCACTAGTTGATAAATATATAGAAATCAGTGTTCCTAAACTAACTATTCTTGTAACATATAAATTAGTAGCAAGACAAGAAAAACCACACTGTGGAAATGCACCTAAAATACTTCCAAATATTGGCCCTAATTTTCCTGTCTTAGATATTAGCTTTCTATTTTTTTTACTTAATTTGTGTTCTAAAAGCTCTATTATTAAAAATGCAATGAATAAAAATGGTATTAATTTTAATCCATCTATTAATGTATCTATAATTATATCTAACATAATTCCTCCTAAATGCAAATTTGTTGCATTTAGATTATATTATATAATTTAAATAATTGCAAGAAAAAAATAAGAATATTATAATTTTCTTACTTTATATTATACTAAATTACAGATTTAGAGATTGTTATAACTGGGCGAACAACAGAGCCTAAATAACCATCATGAGAATCACTTCTATAAACCACATTACTCCTATCCATATCACCATATGGACTAACTGAAAATATTTTATTATAACTATCATCTACAGGTGACATTGTCCAATAAAAGTAGTTACTATTACTTAACCAATCATATTGTGGATTATATTTTATATAAGAACCTGTACCCTCAACCACAGTTTCAGTATCGCACAAATCTACATATTCATCATATCTTATTAATCTAACACTATATCCTGTTGAATCAACAACAAGATCATTAGTTTTTAACTTGTCTGAAGCCCAAGCATCTACTACATATTTTACATCAGATTCTAAATAATCATTTGTACATCCTGAAAAATCCATAACAGAATAACTACCATTGCATGTAACACTACCATAAAATGCCATTGCGCCATAGCCATTAGTATCCCAAGCACTTCCAATATGATTTCTAGCTTCACTACCACTAGAAGTATTATTAGAAATATAAACATTTACATGATTAGTAGCCGTCCCTACTCCACCATATTGATTTACCTCATCAGTTGTTAATGGTTCTGCTTTTAGAAGTGTTACTGTTGATTCTTTTATTCCTGAATCTTTAATTACATAATATTTTATATTATTATATGTTACTTCATCTCCTACTGAATATGCTGTATATGATGGTGATTTATCATTACCATATGTATAATCTACATTTCTTCCTGCAACTGTACATCCCGATAAAAACACACTAGAATCTTTATTAATTTGTGTTGTTGTACATACTACTTCATTTCCACTATATTCTATTGATAATTGTGATATATCCGTTGGAAAATCTCCATTATCTAATAAATAAGTTGCTATAGCTAACTCCACACTTCTTCCATATGCATCAACACTTCTTTTATCTGCTGATATTCTTGCTTTTCTAATTATATTCATAACTAGTGGTGTTACTATTAATGCTAAGATTGCTAAAATTACTAATACTGCTATTAATTCTATTAAGGTAAACGCTTTCTTTTTCATTATATTCCTCCTATCTGATATGTTACCTTTATATTAAGTCTACCAAAAAACAAAAAAACGCAACTATTTATTATAAATTGCATTCTAATTTTAATCTAAATCTACATTATGATATACATGATTTACATCATCTACTTCATCAAGCATAGTAATTAATTTATTAAATACTTCTAAATCATCACCTGATAATTTAATTTTATCTTTTGGAAGCATGGCAATCTCATCAATATCAAATTGTACTTCTTTAAATGAAAGTATTGCTTCTTTAATACTATTTAAATCTGTAGGATTACCATAAATCATAATAGTACCATTATCATCTTCCATATCTACAATATCTACACCATTATTAATAAGTGCATCCATTGCTTCTTCTTCTGTTAAACCTTTAAATCCTACAATGCATAAATTATCATACATATAACTAACACTATTCATAGCACCTAGTTTAACATGACATTTATTAACAACAGTTCTAATATCACTAACTGTACGGTTTACATTATCAGTTAAACAATCAACTATAAGTGTTGAACCTGCTGGACCAAATAATTCATATCTAGCTTCTTCATATGATTCATCAGCACCACTACTTACTTTATCAATTGCTCTTTTAATTACATCATTAGGTACTTGTTCTTTTTTTGCTTTTTCAATAAGTCTTTTAAGTGCAGGATTACCTTCAGGAGTAACTCCTCCGTTTTTTGCAGTTTGATATATTTCTTTTGCATACATACCATATAGTTTACCTTTTGCTGCTCCTGTTTTAGCTTTTGCAGCTGCTATATTTGGAAATCTTCCCATAAAATCTTCCTTTCTTTTCTAAGTATTTTATCATATCAATAGTTATTTAACAACTATTTCTGATTTTTCTAATGCATCTCGTGCTGCTAATTGTTCAGCTTCTTTTTTACTTTTAGCACAACCCTTACCATATAAAATACCATTAATTCTAACTTCTATTTCAAATGTTTTATTATGTGCAGGACCAATTTCATTTACTAATATATATTCTAGACTCTTTTTATCTGTTTGAACAAATTCTTGTAATTTAGATTTGTAATCATTAAAAAAGTCCAAAGTATTACTTTCTATTATTGGTATAACATATTTATATATAAACTTTTTTACTTCGTTTAATCCTGAATCTAAATAAATAGCAGCAATAAATGATTCAAATATATCTGCAACTATTGCTTTACAATGTTTACCGTCTTGTTCTTGCTGACCTTTCCCTAATTTTATATATTCATTAAGTCCTAATTTAACTGAATATTCATATAAAGCATTTTCACAAACATAATGACTTCTAAGTTTTGTCATACGACCCTCTTCATAATCAGTATTTTTATATAAATATTCACTTATAATAAGTTCTAGTATTGCATCTCCTAAAAACTCTAATCTTTCATAACTTTCACATTTCATTTCATTTGCATATGATGTATGAGTAAATGCTTGATTATATATATCTATATTATCATAACGAATATTTAATTTATCAAGTATATCCATAAAATCACCAAAAACATTATATCAAAATTAGTAAAAATATAAAATACTATTTTACTTTTTATTATATTTTTAGTATAATTATTTATATGAAAAAGTTATTAATATGGATAATTAGATTATATCAAAAGGTTCCAGGAAATTTCCATAATTACTGTAGACATTATCCAACATGCTCTAATTATGCAATTGATGCAATTAATGAATATGGTTCTATTAAAGGTAGTTTTATGGCTATAAAAAGAATATTAAGATGTAATCCTTTTGGAACTAAAGGATATGATCCAGTAAAAAGAAAGAGGTATTATGAAAAGAATAATTAGTGGGTTAATGTGTTTTTTAATATTATTTTTAACAAGCGGTTGTAATCAAGATACAAATATGGAGGACATCAATATTTATACAACGACATATCCTATTGAATATGTTATAAATAGACTTTATAAAAATCATAGTACAATAAAAAGCATTTATCCAAATGGTGCGAATATATATGATTATAAAGTTACCGATGTTTTATTAAGTGAATATAGTAATACTGATATGTTTATATTTAATGGATTATCTAATGAAAAAGATTATGTAAAACCAATGTTAAAAGAAAATAAACATTTAAAAATTATAGATGTTGCATCAGATATAAAATTTAAAAATGGTATTGAGGAGTTATGGCTTGATCCATCTAACTTATTAACTATTGCGAATAATATAAAAAAAGGATTTCATGAATATATAAGTGCAAAATACTTAGAAGATGAAATAGATAAAAATTATGATGAATTAAAAATTGATTTAACAAATATAGAAGCTAAATATAGACAAGTATTTAAGGATGCTAGTAATACAAATATAATTGTTAGTGATGATATATTTTTATTCTTAAAAAAATATGGGGCGAATGTTATATCACTAGATACTGATAATGAAGAATATGAAAAAAACTTAGTTTTAGCAAGAACTCTTATTAATAGTAATGGTATAAATTATGTATATGTTAAAGATGAAGAAGAAAATGATATTATAAATTCATTAATTGCTGAAACTACTGTTACTACATTAAAGTTAAATTCATTATCTACTTTAACTGATGAACAAAGAAATAATAATTATGATTATATAAATTTAATGAATGATAATTTAGAAAAACTAAAGAAACAATTATATGATATAAAATAAGCTATACTAATCCAAGTATAGCTTTTATTTTTACTAATTTTGCTTCTATCTTTGTCTCATTACTTATAAGTGATAATTCTTCATTAATATCTTTTATAATATCGAAATAATCATCTTCAGAATATGTTTTTAGTATATACTTTTCTTTGTTCCATATATAAAAAAGCATCATATCAATACTCATAAATTCATATTCTATTTTATTAAAAATAATATCAGAATTATTAATTTTTTTTATATCAACCTTTTCATCCATTATATAATCATTTATACACATTAATAAATTTATTTTATTCATCTTTTTCTCCCCAAACAATTCCAAGAAGTAATTCTAACATATATTTTATAATTAAGCAAATTAAAAGATTATAATATTTTTATACCATAATCTTATATCTATAATTTTTTTTATTTTTTTTAAAAAAACTATTGACAAAAAAGCCTTTTTCGATTAATATATAAAGCACCAGTTCGGATTAGACGAATTGGTGCTAGTATCACACTAGCCAACCCCTTTTTATTCTTTTATAGGAACTGCTCAGGGGGCAGTTTCTTTTTTTTATTTATACTATTTTATTAAAGATAATGAAACTTTATTCTTATCTTTTTTTATATCTATAACATAACAATCAACAATATCTCCTACACTTAGTACTTCATTTGGATGTTTTATATATTTATCAGTAATCTTTGATATATGGACAAGTCCATCTTCATGTAATCCTATATCAATAAATGCCCCAAAATCAACCACATTTCTAACTGTACCTTGTAATTTCATTCCTATAGTAAGATCATCAATAGTTAAAATATCTGACTTTAATATTGGTTGTGGCATTTCATCTCTTGGATCTCTTTTTGGATTTTTTAAACATTTAATTATATCTTCTAACGTATAATGTTCAATATTAAGTTTTTTCTCACCATCTAATATATCGATAGAATCTAACTTATTAGCAAGTATGTCTGTTCCAATATCACTCAAACTTAAGTTTAAATAATTTATTAAATTTATAGTTTGATTATAACTTTCTGGATGGATAGAAGTTGAATCTAATATATTTGTTCCATCAATAATTCTTAAAAAACCTATTGCCTGTTCATAAGCTTTAGCGGGCAATATTTTTTTTATTTCATCGCGTGATTTAAAATTGCCATTTTCATTTCGATAATTAATTAGTTTATCAATTGTTCTTTTAGTTAATCCTGAAATATATTTTAATATTGAACTACTTGCAGTATTAACATTAACACCAACATTATTTACAACTTTACTAACTACAAAATCTAAATTATCAGATAGTTTTTTTTCTGAGACATCGTGTTGATATAATCCAACACCTATTCCTGAAGGTGGAATTTTTACAAGTTCAGCAAGAGGATCTTGTAATCTTCTACCTATACTTACAGCACTCCTTTTTTCAACAGCAAGATCTGGAAATTCTGAAATTGCTTCTTTTGAAGCACTATAAATTGAAGCACCCGCTTCTGATACAATAACATATTTACATTTTAGATTATATTTCTTAATCATATTTGCGATAAAAGATTCACTTTCTCGTGATGCAGTACCATTACCAATAGCTATAATATCAACATTATATTTTTCTATTAAATTTTTAACAATAGTTTCAGAATCTTCTATATATTTTTGACTATTACCTTTTAAAAATGGTTTTACAACTGAAGAATCTAAATACTTACCATTTTTATCTATAACAGCTATTTTACAACCATTAACAAATCCTGGATCAAATGCAAGTACAACTATTTCTTTCATAGGAGGTGTTAAAAGTAGTGCTTCTAAATTTTTACCAAAGTTATCGATAGCTGCCTCTTCCCCCATCTCTGTAAGTTCACTTCTAATTTCTCTTTCTATAGATGGAGCAATCAATCTTTTATATGAATCAATTATTGCGTCTTTTACTGTATCTACTACAAATGATTTTTCATTCTTAATAAATTTTCTATTTAAGTAATTTATAACTCTATCTATATCATAATCAATACTTACACTTAATACTTTTTCTTTTTCTCCTCTATTTAAAGCAAGAATTCTATGAGGTTTTATATATTTAACTCTCTCTTCATATTCATAATACATATCATATATTTTATTATCATCTTTTGCATTTTTCTTAATTTTACTTTTTATAATTCCATAATTATATGTATTATCCCTAATTTGCTTTCTAACTTTCGCATCATCAGAAATATTTTCAGCAATTATATATTTAGCACCCTCTATAGCTTTATCAATACTTTCCACCTTATCGTTAACAAACGGTTTTGCAATCTCCTCTAAAGAACCTTTTATAGGAAATTTCATAATCATATTAGCTAATGGCTCTAATCCATTTTTTATAGCTTCAGTCGCTTTTGTCTTTTTCTTTTCTTTAAACGGTCTATAAATATCTTCTAATTCTACAAGTTTAGTTGCTTCATCTATTGATTTTTTTATTTCATCTGTAAGTAATCCCTTTTCATCTATTAATCTTATAATATCTTCTTTTCTTTTTAACAAATTAACTTGATATTGATATTTTTCTTCAATTGCTCTTATCTTTTCCTCATCTAGTGCTCCTGTCTTATCTTTACGATATCGAGCAATAAAAGGAATTGTAGCACCTTCACTTAACAATTCCAATACACTTGTAATTTGTTCTTTTTTTATTTTTAAATTATCACTTAATTCATTTATTATTGTATTATTCATACCATACCACCCTAATTAATTATAGCACAAAAAAAGGAATATCTCTACATATATTCCTCTCTAAGTCTATTAGCAAATTCATTTCTAAGCGTTTCTAGTAAAAATCTATCATCTATATCCTCTAGTGCAAAATCACCCATATCGTCAATTACAACCCTAGCTATAATCTGTGAATCAAGCAATTCTTCGTTTTCATCGACACCTTTTAGAAATACATATTTTTTATTCTCTTTTATAACTGTATCTAAAACTACGAAGTCATTACCTTCTATTGTTACTATTTTTCCTATATCAACACTATCCATTTAAGCCTCCTATTTTAAACTTTTTCCAGGTGTCCAACCTTCATGTATAACACCATTTGTTAAATTATTTATATTATAAGATTCTACTGTCCAACCCTGAGATTCTAATTGTTCTTTTTTTTCCTTATTATTAGTATCAATAGTTATTTTCTCACTTCCATCTGGAGAAACAAGACGAATTAGTGAAATTTTTCTTTCATCAGTCGAAGGATATAAAGGATTATATCTATTAGTATCATTTGCAGCATCTACACTTGTTTTATAAAGATATGGGCCGTCAAAATGAACATCATCACCAATATCATAATCAATTTCAACACCGTAACCATCATCAACAATTGTATAATCTGTATTTAAGTCATTATTATACTCTACTTCATCATTATTTAACTCAGGTGCATTGTATTCTTCCTGATTATTATTTTGTTCATTACTACCAGATGTTGTAGCTGAAGACATATCTTCTTTAGAATTACTATTTGATTGTGTTTTTTTATCATTATCTTTATTACTTTTATCTAATGAATCTACAACTTCTGTTGAACTAACACCAAATTCATTAGCTGCTGTAGTTGAAGGAACTTCTGAATCATCACGCATAACATAAGATAGATTACTATTACTATTGTTTTTATTATCATCATTAGATAACTTTGCAGCTAAAATCATACCTCCGATTGCAACTGGAGCAATTAGAACAGCTGCAATAACTTTTACAGCTTTATTATTCATAGCTGACTTAATCTTATTGAAAAACTTAGATTCACGAATTCTTTCTAGCTTTTTTGTTTGTCTTAAATGTTTTGGCTGATAATCTATCTTCTCTTTTTTCTTTCCAAAAAATGGGAATCTTCTTTTTTTATTATCTTCTTCTTCGTTTTCATTTGTATCTTCATCTGCAAATACATAACCAGTAAATTCTTCTTCTCCTGCATTTTCTCTTTCTTCATTATTTTCTAGATTTTCTTCATCATCATTAATATCTACGAATGAGAAATCTGATAAATCTACTGGAGTCTCTTCAGCACTTAACTCTTCTTCTGAATTACTATCTTTTTTACCTGCGTCTGCAAACTGATTTATATCAACTAATTCTTCATCATCAATTTGATTGTTATCATTATCTAAATTATTACTAATTGTTGATAAATTCTTTTTCCTAAGCCAAGGAAATAATCTTTTTCTCAATTCACTTCCAAAATTTCTTTCATCTACTTTTGATTCACTAACTGAACTATTTTCAGATTTAGATGAAACTTCAGTAACAGGAGAAGCTACAATTGGCTCAAAACCTATATCTTCGTTATTTTCTTCATAATCATCATCAATATATTCATATCTAAAATCATCATTACTAGTAACTCTTTTGTTGGCTTGTTCTCTTAGTTGATTTTTTAATGAAATATTTTCTTTTTCTAATTCATTTATTCTTTCAAGTAACTCTTCATAAGTCATAAAAACACCTCAATTTCAACTTAAATTATATCAAATAAATATATCAATTGCAAATTAGTTATTTTAGATTTTCATAGTATTCATATCTACGTTTTACTTCATTCATACAAACTTCATATAATGAATCATTAGTGCTAATTAAATTAAATCTTGTCTGTTTATCAACAAACTTTCTATATTTATCAAAATCAACATTTTTACTATCAAAATTATAGCCATTTATAGGATGATATCTAAATGTTGGAAAATAACCTGATTCGTATGCCAACTTTTCTAGTTCTAAACTGTTGGTCATACCACCTTTTATTCCATGTGAAATACACACTGAATATGCAATAACTATACTTGGTCCAGAATATTCATTAGCTTCTTTTAAAGCTTTGATAACCTGATTTGGATTAGCCATAGAAACACATGCTACATAGCAACCAGGAATACTCATACACATACGTGCTAAATCTTTTTTATTTGTCTTTTTTCCTGTATCAGCAAACTCAGCAAGTGTTCCAATACTAGTTGCTTTACTTGCTTGACCTCCCGTATTAGAATATACTTCAGTATCTAAAACTAATATATTTATATCATCTCCACTAGATAAAACGTGATCTATACCACCATATCCAATGTCATATGCCCATCCATCACCACCAATACACCAAACAGATGGTTTCTTTATAAAACTTTTTATATCATTTAAATCTTCTGGAATATTGTCAGTTATATTATCATAAACATATTTTGTTTTTTCATAATCATCATAATTGTCAAGCCACATTTTAAATAATTCTTTATTTTCATTATCTAAATTATTTTCCATTATTGTTTTTATTCTATTTCTAATTTTACTTATAGCAATACTCATTCCATATCCATATTCTGCATTATCCTCAAACAAACTACTTGCCCATGGAATACTATATGGCATACTAGGAACTATTCCTCCATATATACTTGAGCATCCTGTCGCATTACTAATAATTAAATTATCAAATAACTGAGTTAGTAATTTTAAATAAGAAGTCTCTCCACATCCTTGACAAGAGCCTGGATATTTAAACTTTGGTTCAATAAATTGACTGCCTTTAATTGTATTTTTATTAACATCTTTTACTGTAATATTTTTTTCTAAATAATCAAATATTTTTTGATAATTATTCTTATCATCACTTTTTGAAATTAATGCTTTAATATTTCGCATACCAGGGCAAGCACTTACACATCTCATACATCCTGTACAATTATTGATAGATATTCCAAGAGCAAAATATCCTTTTTTATCCAAAGATTTTATACAATATTCTTTTACATACTCAGGAGCATTATTATATTCTTCGTCACTTAAAATAAATGGTCTAATAACACCATGTGGACAAACAATAGAACACTGATTACAATTTATACAATTTTCTTTTATCCAATGTGGATTAAGTTCTATATTACTATTTGAATTACTAATTCCATTTTTATATGATCCATCTCTAACACTTAAAAATTCTGATACAGGAATCATATTTCCTTCTCTTTTTATAATAAGATCATAAAACGAATCACTTTTAGTATCAGAACTATACTTATCATCAATAGATACTCTCTTTATATAATCAAAAACTTTAGATACAGCCTTAATATTAGCATCTATAACATCTTTACCTTTTTTTATAAACTTATTTTTTATATCATTAATTAAATATTTAAACATAGTCTCTTTATCTGCAAAATTAGTTAAACTAATAATAGCAGATTCCATAATCATACTAATCTTATTTCTAAGTCCAACTTCAAAAGCAATTTTATAAGCATTTAATGAATAAACTTTAACATTTCTTTTTATAAACAACTGCTTAATATTTAAATTCATATAATCATTAAGCTCTTCTTCACTTTTTATTGTATTAATAATACAAATTCCATTTTCTTTTATATCTTTTACTAAATTAAAATCATTCAAATAATTATCTTTACTAATTACTAATATATTAGGATTATCAACATAATATGTTTTTCTAATTACATCATCACTAATACGCAAATGACTTGTTGTAACTCCACCTGATTTCTTTGAATCATATTGAAAATAAGCTTGAACATATTTGTCAGTATTATTACCAATTAATTTTATTAATGATTTTGAAGCACTTACCATGCCATCACTACCATAACCATATATAAGTATATCAGTAGTATCATTGATATTAACATCTAATCTATCTAACGATAAATTTGTAACATCATCAATAATTCCTACAGTAAAATTATTAACTGGTTCATCAAGCATTTTATAAATAGCAGCAATATCACCTGGAGTAGTATTCTTGGATGAAAGTCCATATCTTCCACCAACAATATCTATATTTTTATCTTTTAGTGAAGTAACTATATCTAAATATAAAGGTTCTCCAACACTACCATGCTCTTTTGTTCTATCAATTACTGCTATTTTTTTAACACTATCTGGTAAAACATTTAAAAGATATTTTACACTAAAAGGACGATACAAATGTACTTCTATAAGCCCTACCGAACTATCTATTTTATCAATATATTCTTTTATTGTTTCACAAACAGAACCCATAGCAACTATAACTTTTTCAGCACTTTTATTTCCATAATAATTAAATGGCTTATAATCAATACCTACTTTATTTCCTAATTCTTCCATATAATTAGCTACAATATCACACACAGAAGAATAATCATTATTTTTAGCTTCTACACTTTGAAAATAAATATCATCATTCTGATTAGTTCCAACAGTTTTTTTATTGTCTATATTAAGAGCTTTTAATCTAAATTTTTCTATTGCTTTATAATCAATTAACTCTTTATAATCATCTTTTTCGAGTAATTTTATTTTATTAATTTCGTGACTTGTTCTAAAACCATCAAAAAAATGCATAAAAGGCAATGATGATTTAATACTTGATAAATGAGCTACTGCTGATAGTATTGCGCAATCTTGAACTGAAGATGATGCAAGCATACAAAATCCTGTAGATCTTGTTGCATAAATATCTTGATGATCACCAAATATACTTAATGCATGAGTTGATAAACTACGAGCTGCCACATGAATCACACCAGGAAGCATTTCTCCTGCTATTTTATACATATTAGGTATCATTAAAAGTAAACCTTGTGATGCTGTATAAGTGGTTGCTAGAACACCACTTTGAAGAGCCCCATGAATAAATCCTGCAGCTCCAGCTTCTGACTGCATTTCTACCAGCTTAACAGTATCATTAAATATATTCTTAACACCAATATTTGATAATTTTTCTGTATTTTCAGCCATAGGACTTGATGGAGTTATAGGATAAATTCCAGATACTTCTGTAAATAAATATGATGTATAACTAGCTGCTTCATTTCCGTCCATTGTAACTATTTTCATACAATCATCTCCTCATAATTATATTATACAATTTTTTATATAAAAATTAAACTAAAAAAAAGATTATTTTTAACCTTTCTCTTACTATGTTTTTAATCTTAATATTTACTTAATATTTTAAACCATTATCATTTAATATTAATTCATAAAATAGTAAAACACATAATTTATTAATTTGCAAACAAAACAAATGAATAATAAATTACAAATATAATAATAAATATCATACCTTCAATCTTAGATACTTTTCTATCTTTAAAACAAAAAAGAAATAATAAAATTGCAGATAATAACATAACAATCACATCTATAATATTTATATCAAATGAATTAATACCACCAAATATCATAATAGGAAGGCCAAGAACAATTCCTATATTAAATATATTACTTCCAACAACGTTTCCAATAGCAATATCATATTCACCCTTTTTTGTTGCAACAACACTCGTCACAAGTTCAGGAAGGCTTGTACCAAGCGCAATAATTGTAAGTGATATCAGTCTTTCGCTAACGCCTAACATAGATGCTATATGTGATGCAGAATCAACTACTGCATTACTTCCTAAAACTAAACAAACTATACCTACTAAAGTAAAAATAAATGATTTCATAATTCCATATTTAGCTTCATCTTGATTTTCATCTTTCTTATTTCTCATAGTTGATATTAAATAATAAACAAACACTAGGAAAAATAAAATAATTATAATACCATCTGATCTTGTTAAAGTATTTATTTTAGTGCCTGATAATAGAGTATCATTCATTAAAACAAAAAGTAACGTAGAAAGTAATATTGTAATTGGCAACTCTTTTTTTACAGTTGCATTTCTAACATTTAGAAAATGAACACAACCAGATACACCTAATATTAGTAATATATTTAATATATTACTTCCAATAACATTTCCAAGGACAATATCACCACTACCAGATATCATAGATTTTATAGATACAGCAAGTTCTGGCGCACTTGTTCCAAATGAAACAACAGTAAGTGCAATTAACATTTTTGAAACTTTAAAATTAGAAGCTAAACTAGATGCAGCATCAACAAATAAATCTGCTCCCTTAATTAAAACAATAAAACCAACTATCAATAAAATTATTTGTATAATCATATTCTTTCTCCCTAATTTTGCTTAGCATTAATTTCATAATTAGTTAGTTCATTATTTTTTTTAATAATTTCTATTTTATCAGTCAAATCTTTATATTCTTCATCTGCTGGCCCTTTAAATATCACTTTCTCTATATCAATTCTATTAAACAATAAACTCTTATCAGTAGAAATAATACCTTCTGGATATAAGCATCCTAAATAATCATATATCTTATTTGGAAGCTTTTGTAATCTACTTAAATAACCAATTATCATTATTTTCTTTTTCATATTCTTTAAAGTACATACCGTTCCTATTGGTAATATTTCGCTTTTTTCATTCATCTTATCACCTCAATAAATTATTTAACTAACTAATTTAGCTAAATTAATCCTGTTTAGAACTCCTTTTGTTTCCTTATCTACTAATCCTAATTTTTTTACCTCTACTATATCTGATTTATTAAAATAGTAATTATAACGCTTATCTGTAACTCCTATTGGATATCTACATCCACAATAATCATATGTATATCCTTGTTTATTTTTCATTAGATATCCAATAATAACTATTTTATTATTATCATTTATAAGTTTAACAACTGTCCCGATTGGCAAAAATTGATTATTCATTTTTTTCTCCATTATTATATTTTTTCATAACATCATAGTATTCTTTTTCATCATCTAATCCTACAATATATTCCTCATTATTTTCTTTTAAATATTTTCTTATAATTAAATCATTTTTATCCATAGTATTAACTAATATATAATATAAATTCCCATTATTATTTATTTTTTTAACAATATAATATTCCTTACCATCTACATCTAAAACTTCTATATTCATTTTGTCTTTTCTCCTCCCAAAGCTTTATTAGCATAATATTCTCGCCATACTCTAACACTTGGTTCTCCATTATCTTTTACATAACCATTTTTTACTAAATAATCATCTATTCCTTCATATCCTATCGATTGAGCTATTTTTTCACATTCTTCTCTTCCACGCATTTCATAAAATCCAATTAAATTTTCATCATTTATATCAGGAATTTTCATATAATCTTCTACACTATATTTTTGACTATAATCTAGGCCATATTTTTCAAATATTTCCTGTGCATCATATATGTATAAAGAAACCATTTGAGTTGTATAATTAGGATCTTGACATGCTGTTAGACTTACTCCACTTGTAATTGCAATAAGAGAAACCAATGCAGCTGTAGATATTTTCTTTATTTTCTTTACTAACTTTTGTTTTTTATCTTTCCCTATACTATTCTTTTTTGAATTTTCATATATATTTTCTATATTCATATTTTATCCTTCCCCACTTTATAAATTTAAATTAAAAATCTGAACTTGCTCCTCCACCATCTAAATATTGACTATTAATATAAGAAAGAAGCCAAGAAAAAACTTTGTTTTGTACGAATTTTGTTCCTGTATTTTCTACTACCTTACTAGGGTCTTTTAAATCATCTTCAGTAAGATTTACACCTAAAAATTTCGAAGCAGCTTTTGTAACCATAGTCTTACCAAGATCATCAACATTAGTTATTACTTCACCGCCAAATAAATATTTCGATAATTCCTCAAAGTGATGTCCGTGCACATCATATCCCTCAACATTTTTTCTAATGGAACCATCTTCAGCAAATGCTTTTCTACTTTCTGTTCCTTTAAATTCATCAGTCAAATATGGTTGATTCATATGCGTAAATCCAAAAATTGCATTAAAATTAGCTAATTGTTCAAATTCAAATCCATTATTACTATCACCAGCCTGTTCTTCAAGCAACGGTTTATAATCCATATATAAATATTTAGCATCATCTTTAAAATCGTTATAATTAAATACTGTTGATACCATATCACCTTCTGCACAATATAATTCAAACCCTTTAGCATTTTTTATTTTGTCTACTTCCTCTTTTGTAAGATTATCATGATATGGATTAAACAAAACAATTCCATCTAATACATCATTTGCACCTTCTCTATCACATAAGAATAGATAGGATTCTTCTGCCAAATTTCCACCAAGAGAATAGCCTTGTATACTTAGTTTTTTTCCTTTACCTGCAGCTTTATTATAATATTTATCTGCCAGAGCTTTAGCTTTATTTTGTTGATCTTCATATTGACCATTTAATCCACCGTTCTTTATAACATCCATTATTTGATTTTTCATAGATTCATCTATGCCTGAATTACTTAATTGAGTATCAATAAAATCAATAATAGTTGCATCTGCAATCGAATCAGAATCAAGTCCATTTCTAATAATATCTATTGCTTTTTGGTATAAAGCTAATCCTGCAATCTCCCCAGTTTTACCTCCGATAGAAGCTCCCATAAAAAGTCCAACAGGTCCCATTAAAAAATTTCCTATTGCTGCACCACCAATAGTACCAGCAGTTGAACCTGCTTTATCAATACTATCTTTAAGAAAACTATCTACCCAACCATTTACAAACTGTTCTTCAAATACATTTCTTGCATCAAATAAATAATCTCCAATATCATTTGTATAATCTCCATATGCTTTCGAAGAATTATAAAATACTCTGTAATTTCCATTTGGATCTTGTACTACTATAGCATCAAAGCTTCCATCTTGTACCACTTCAACTATTTTATAATCACCAAATCCATTAGCAATCAATGTTTTAAAATATTTAAGCTGATAATCATCTTCATCAACATTAAATAAACTTATGCTTTCTTTTATTGTCTTACCACTTAATTTACTTATATCATAGCCATTAAAAGCTAAATATTGAATAAAATCAATAGCCGTAAATGAAACATTTTGATAATCCGTAAGATTTGAAAAATTACCACTAGTATTTATTTTAGGATCGCTTGTAGGGTTCTTATCATTCTTATAATCATTCATAATTTGATTATACTTTTGTAAAGATGTAAGATCATTTAAATCTGTTTTTCCATCACCATTTATATCATAATAAATGCTTTTCCCGTTAACAATGGACATAAAATTATCAATTCCTGATTCACCTACAGTTAATTCATCTTGTGTAAATGCTTCTCTAAATTCCATAATTATTTTTTCATTTTCTTGTTTTTGTGCTATTGATTCTGCTGTATCACCATATGTTCCATCTGCTGTTTGTTCAATTCTTGGATATGTTTCACCGTTATATGCCATATTAATAATTTCGTTTAAATTAGAATTATCTTTATATTTTTCTAATAATCTAGATGTTTCAAACATATGGCTATGCTCTGTTGCATACACAAGTCTTTCTTTAGAATCTAAATTAAGATATTCTTGTAAATTTTTCTCATCAGAAGCATTTACTTTACCATCTAAATTTATATCACCGATAGAACCTATATTATTATTAATTGATAAATCACTAATTTGTTTATTATAATCAATTTTTTCATCTTCATATGCATTATAATTTTTTAAATCTGCAACTTTTACAGAATTAGTTTTTGCACTTACTTTATTTATACTTAACTTAGTATTATTTTTCATTGATATTGGTGAAACATTAGCCATAAAGTCACTCTCCATTGTCAACTTATCTTATTTTTAATTTTACACTAAAAAAAAAAGAAATTCAATATTTCTTCCTTTTAAAATACTATTTATCAGTAGAACCAAAGCCACCTTTTCTAATACCTTTTGCATTATCATCATCTGTAATTAAAAACTTTGTAAACATTACTTGGGCTATAGCGTCACCCTTTTTTATTTTTAACTCTTTATCTGAGCAATTAAATACCTGAACCATAAAGTGTCCATCATTATCTGGATTTTCATAATAATCAGCATCAATTAATCCAAAACCATGGGGTGTTAGTAATCCTTTCTTAGGACATCCTGATCTACTTATTAAAAAGTAACACTCATCATCCATACAATATGCTTTTAAACCAGTTGGAATTAAAGTTGGTTTTATTCCAGGTTTATAAATTGGAATAGTTATATCCTCTGCAGCCTCAATATCATATGCAGCTGCATGTGCTGTTTTTCTAACAGGAATATGAATATCTTTATCTTCCCATCCTTTTGCTATTTCAAATCCTCTTTTTTTCACTAATTTACTCCTTCATATAATACTATTTTGTTTTTCTTTAATGATTTCTTTATATCTATTACTCTCTGATTAGCTGATCCTCTATATTTTAATGTTGGATTATATAAATCTTGTTCATATTTACCATCTACTAAAACATCTATATCTTTTAAGTCATGATTTTTAATCAAATCTTCATATAAGAAACCAGACCACACCCAGATATCTTTTTCAGGATATTTTTCTTTAAAAATATGTGCTAATCTTAAAGTACCATCAATGTTTTTTGGATGCATAGGTTCTCCACCTAATATAGATAATCCTTTAATATGTTCCTTACTTGCTAAATTAATAATCTTATCAATTATATCATCATTAAATTCTTTACCACCAGTAAAACTATGAGTATCAGGGTTGAAACATCCCTTACAGTTAAATGTACAACCCTGCATAAATATTGATACTCTTATACCAGGTCCATTAGCAATATCCATTTTTCTTATTTTATTATATCTCATATTAATCACAATCTTTATTATCTACGTGTAGTACTCTTTCTTTTATTTCTTGAGTTCTACCTTTATTCCAAAAATTAGTTCCAATATATCCACAAGTACGACGAGCAACATTTAATTTATCGTGATTTCTATTTCCACAATTAGGACAATACCATTCTAAATTATCATCTATTAATATTTCTCCTGTATATCCACATTCTTGACAATAATCAGACTTAGTATTAAGCTCAGCATACATAATATTTTCATAAATAAATTTTACTATTTCCATTACTGCATCTAAATTATTTTGTAAATTAGGAGTTTCTATATAAGAAATAGCTCCACCTGGTGATAGTCTTTGAAATTCTGATTCTAATGTTAATTTGTCAAATGCATCAATTTCTTCAAATACTGGAACATGATATGAATTAGTAATATAATCTCTATCAGTAATTCCTTTAATTTTACCAAATCTTTCTTTTAAGCATTTAGCAAATTTATATGTAGTTGACTCAATAGGAGTTCCATAAACACTATAATCAATATCTTCTTCTTTTTTCCACTCATTACATTTATCATTCATTTTTTGCATTACTTCTAAAGCAAACTCTTTTCCCTTACCATTATCAGTATGAGAATGTCCAGTCATAAACTTAACACATTCATAAAGACCTGCATATCCGAGTGATATTGTAGAATAACCATGATGTAATAATTCGTGAATAGATTCTCCTTTTTCAAGTCTAGCTAAAGCACCATATTGCCATAAAATTGGTGCAACATCAGAAGTTGTTTTAGATAAACGTTTATGTCTAATTTGTAGTGCCCTATGACACAACTCTAATCTTTCTTCAAATACACGCCAAAATACATCCATATCTTTATCAGCTGTAAGTGCAACATCAACAAGATTAATAGTAACAACACCTTGGTTAAATCTACCATAATATTTGCCTTTGCCCTCAATATAATTTTTAGCTTTAGCAATATTACCACGTGAAATTGATCTATCTGGAGTCAAGAATGAACGACATCCCATACATGGATAACATTCTCCTTCACCATATTCATTTTTCTTTAGTTCTTTCATAACTTTTTCAGATATATAATCTGGAACCATTCTTTTAGCTGTACATTCACAAGCTAATTTAGTTAAATAATAATATTTTGAATCTTCCTTTATATTATCTTCTTCAAGAACATATAAAAGCTTTGGAAATGCCGGAGTAATATATACTCCTTTTTCATTTTTCATTCCTTCAATTCTTTGCTTTAGAACCTCTTCTATAATCATAGCAAGTTCTTCTTTATATTCTTCAGTTTCACCTAAATACATACAAACTGATAAGAATGGTGCTTGTCCATTAGTAGTAGTCATAGAGTTTATTTGATATTGAAAAGTTTGAACTCCATCAACAATTTCTCTATGTAAATCTTCTTTAGCATACTTTTCACATTGTGCTTTAGTCATTTTTCTCTTTTTATATTTTTCTAAATATTTTAAATAACTTGCACGAGCAAATGGAGCTAAATGAGTTAATGTTATAGTAGCTCCACCATACTGTGATGATGTTACAGCTGTAATTAACTGTGTTGCAATAGTCATAGCAGTTAAAAATTTATGTGGTTTTTCTATCATTACACCATTAATATTTGTTCCATTTTGAAGCATGTCGTCCAAATTTATTAAATCACAGTTATGAAGTGCATTTTGAGCAAAATAATCCGCATCATGAAAATGAATTATACCATCATCGTGAGCTTTAACAATATCTTCTGGAAGTAAAAATCTTCTTGTAATATCAGTACTAGTTATACCAGCCAAATAATCTCTTTGAGTAGTAACAACCCTTGCATTTTTATTAGAATTTTCAGTATTCCAATATTCAGATTCACCATCGATAAGTTCTTTAATAGCAAGATCTGTTGTATTACTTCTTCTAACAAGTTCTCTTGTATAACGATAAGTAATATATTTTTTAGCTAAAACATATTTTCCCATTGACATTAATTTCATTTCAATAATATCTTGAATATCTTCAACTAAAATTCTTTTCTTACCCAATCTTTCAATATATTTAATAATATTTTTTATTTGAATAGATGATACTCTATCTTCTTCTTCTACTTCTAAATTAGCTTTATTAATAGCCGCTTCTATTTTATCAGGACTATATTCTACCATATGTCCATCTCTTTTTATAACTTTCATATGTCCTCCTACTTCGTATACCATCATCATAATATCATATTTTTAAAAATAATATTGTTGCAATTGCAACAATATTAAAAAAGTGTTATTATTTTAATAGATGTAGGAGATTTTATTATGAGGCAACCATTTGATAATATAAATAAACAAGAAAAACAAAATTTATTAAAAGATTTAGAAGCAAATTCTATCACTTTTGAAAAAAATGAATTAGTATTAAAAAAAGTAAAAAATAATAACTTTATTGGTATCATTATTTATGGACTTATTCAAATTATTAAAACAGATTATAATGGAAATAGAATTATCATAGAAGAATTAGAAGAAAATGAAATATTTGGTTCTAAAATTTCTTCATTAAATAACGCTGAATATAGCATTATAACAAAAGAAGATACTAAAATAATAATATTTGATTATTATCAAATACTAAATAAAAATAGTAAAAGTAAATACTATAATCAATTTATTAAAAATCTTCTTGAAATAATAGTAAATTCTATAAATGAAAAAAATAATAGAATAGAAATATTAACAAAAAAAACTATTAGAAACAAACTATTAGAGTACTTTAGAATTGTTTCATCAAAAAATAATTCTAAACATATATATTTACCTTTTACTTTTACAGATTTAGCTGACTTTCTTGCCATAGATAGATCAGCAATGTCTAGAGAATTAAAGTATTTAAAAGAAGAAGGTTTTATTGAAATAAAAAATAAAAGAATAACTCTTTTATATTAAGTATTCTTTTATTGCCCTTTTTTTAGAATTTCTAAATGACTTTCCTCTGACTTTTCTTAATGCTTTTTCTTCTATCTGTCTAATTCTTTCTCTGCTAACTCCATATACATTAGCAACTGATTCAAGAGTCATTCCATTTCCATTTGCTTTATTTAATCCAAATCTAAGTTTTAAAACGTTTATTTCTTTTTCACTTAATCCTTCCAATAAATAATTAATATCATCTTTTAAGAAAACTTTATCAACAGTATCTTCAACACTATTTGTATCACTGATAAAATCCTCTAAAACACTGTCTTCAGATTCACCAACAGGTGTACTTAATGATACTACATCATACTCATATTTTAGAATTTCATTTACTTTTGATTCTGGTAAATTAAGTTCTTTAGATAATTCAGCAATTGTAGGTACCCTGCTGAATTCTGTTGAATATTTTTTTCTTATCATTTTTAATTTATTAATATTTTCAGAAATATGAACAGGATATCTGATCAATCTTGAACTTTCGTGAATTGAACGAGCTATTTTTTGCTTTATCCACCATACTGCATATGTTGAAAATTTATATCCTAAATTTGGATTATACATATCAATTGCCTTCATTAATCCAATATTACCTTCATTAATATTATCTAATAAATCATTCTGGGTGTTAAATTTTTTTGCAACACTTACAACTAGTCTTAAATTACAATAAAACATTTTATCATATGAATTTTTATATAATAAAAATTTTTTTATTTGTGTAATTAACTCTATTCCATTTAAATATTTTATATTATCAGAATCTATATCTATTAGATTAGAAACCTCCTCATAATTTAGGCTTCTACCTTTTTCAATAGTTTTTTTATCATATTTTTTTAATATACTATATACATTTTTATCTCCATTATTATTACAATGTTTATAAAAATCTAAAAGCACTCTAAGTATTTCATTATAACAAGAAATATTAATAAATGATAAAAATAAATTTGTTAAATTTAAATCTATTTTTATACATCCCTGAACAATTGACTTTTTTGTAATATCTAATTCATCTGCAATATGAATATTTTTTGAATATTTATATTCTTCTTCATCAGATAATAAATCATATTTAATAATTTCATTAAAATACATTTTTACTGAATCATCACAGGATATATTATTTAAATCAATATAATCAGTTTTTTTATATTCATTATTAGACTCAATTTCATCTAATTCAATTCTGATTTCTTTCTTACTATTTTTATTTTTCATAATATCCCCCTTTGCCTTGCATATTATATCATTTAAAGAGTTTTTGTCAAATTTATATTTATAAATACTGAAAAAAGTCATACAAACGTATGGACTTTTTATTATTTAACTTTTACTATTTTTTTAGGTTCTTCAAGTAATCCTAAATCAGCTTTTATTTCTTCCAATTCATCTAAATCATTAGCACCAAAATATGCCATATGAAATAAACCTATAGTTTTTCTCGCTGCCATTTTTTCTTTTTCTGATACATATTTAGGATCATCATATTTATAATTTTGACATTCTGTTACAGTAAATTCTTCAACATCACCTCTATTATCATAAATCTGATAACCACTTATAATAAAATCATATGCAGTAATTGGTTTTTTACGATAATCAGCAATTTTAGCACATTTACTAGCACAACCTCTAACACAGTCAAAACATAAATGTTTTATTCTACTTCCGTTATGTAATTCATAAATAACTTCTTTAGTTTTTGGCAAATCAATTACCTTACCATTATCTTTTTCTAATACAATATTTCTCATAAAATATCCCCCTTTTTTCGATTTGTATCTTATCATTTTTTTATATGCTTGTCAAATTTAAAAAAAAGGAGTATAAAACTCCTATTTTACAATTTCAAATGTATCTCGCGCAATCATAACTTCTTCATCTGTTGGTACTACAAAACATTCAATTTTTGAATCAGAAGAAGATATTTTAATAAACTTACCACGATTAGAATTTGCATCGTTATCGATTGTAACACCTAAACAAGATAAACTATCCATTATATTTTGTCTAGTAAGAATAGAATTTTCTCCTATACCCGCAGTAAAACATATCGCATCTGCACCATTTAATAATACATAATACTTAGCAATATAATTAACTATACTTCTTACAAACATTTTTTGTGCAATTGCACATTTTTCATTTCCTGCCTTTATACCATCTTCTATATCCCTTGAATCAGATATTCCACCAGTAATTCCTTTAAATCCACTTTCTTTATTAATTAATTTATCAATATCATCTGCACTGTAATCTAAATTTTTAATAAGATATGGAATAATTGATGCATCGATATCTCCTGTACGAGTTCCCATAATAACACCAGCATTAGGAGTAAATCCCATTGATGTATCTACTACCTTACCGTCTTTAACTGCTGTTATAGATGCTCCACTTCCTATATGACAAACTATAAGTTTTTTGTTTTCTTTATAATAATCTTTCATAAATTCTGTTACATACTTATGACTAGTTCCGTGAGCACCATATTTTCTTATTCCATGTTTTTCATATAATTCATATGGTAAAGCATAAAGATAAGTCTCTTTAGCCATTGTTTGATGAAATGCCGTATCAAATACAACCACATGTTTAGCATTTGGAACAAATTCCTTAAAAGCATTAATACCAATTAAAGCAGCAGGATTATGAAGTGGCGCTAAACTTGATAACTCATCTATAGTCTTTAAAACACTATCATCTACAAGAACACTTTTATCAAATTTATCCGCACCTTGCACTACCCTGTGACCTATTCCTTTTATTTCATCTAAACTATTAACAATTTTTCTTTCTAATAATTCATCTACTAATATTCTAACAGCATCCTCATGATTATTTAAAGATGCATCTTTCTTTACCTTTTCACCGTTTATCTTAATTGTATAAAAACTATTACTAATTCCTATTCTTTCAAAAACACCTGATATTAAAACATTTTCTTCTGGCATTTCATACATTTGAAATTTTAATGATGAACTACCACAATTAA
>CAMKQS010000008.1 GCA_946414975.1 uncultured Caryophanales bacterium
ATTTTCCCGTTAATGTTTAAAATTTTTTGAGACATTTTCAAAAGTTATTGACAGAAAAAAATAATCAATCAGATTATTATTTTTGTATCATATTTAATAAGTTAATTTTAAACATATCTTTATCAGCATGTTGTTTAGATACCATAACTCCTTTGTATGTTACAAGCTCTGAAGCGTGACCTTCACTAAGTATTTCAAGTGGTTCAAACTTATCAAGCATAACAATTTTTTCTTTATGATATACTAAATAATATAATTTAATATCTCCGTGAACTTTAGAAAACATCGCATCAGTAGTAAGCTTCAATTCATATGTAGTTGTTCCATTTGCCTTATCATCTGCAATTATTTCACCTAGAAATTTACCTGATTTTAAAGATGGATAATATTGAAAATAAAGTTGTTTATAAGCTAACATATTATATTTTTTTATAGCTCTTTCTAATTTTTTAAATTCATTTTCATTAACATAATCAAACAAATACGTGTCTTTCATAGTTCACCTCCTAATCTCTCCTATTATGTTTTTATCATATCATATTTAATATTTAAAGTCAATTAATTTGATCTTATTAATGTAAATACTTTACATTAATAAAGTACTCTCAAAATAAAAATTTAGAACTAAAAGTAAGCTCTAAATTTTTAAATATATATTAAACTTACTGCCATTTTTACACCGTGCTATAACATTGTATACATATTTATGAAAAAAGTCAATAAATTCTTATTTATCTGTATAACATAAATTCTTATTTATCTGTATAACATTTTAATAAATGGTATTATTTAATTATCGGAGGTAAGAAAATGAATTTAAAAAAAGACCAATTAGAAGCTTTAGCAAATGAATATGATTTTGATTTAAAAGAGCTAATGGAATACTATGATGAAATATCTAAAATGCCATGTGTTGCAAATGGTGATGAAGAGCAACTTTTGGGATGCTTAGAGACAATTATTGCTGGATTAAGAACAAATGAGCAAGAAATTGAATTTCAAAAATCAAAATATGGTAATGATGTTGATGAATATATGGATAAAGATAAAATTGTTTCTAAAGAGTATATTGTTTCAGATGCTTTATACCGTACATATGATGAGCAAGCAATTCCTTTCTTAAGCGACGAATATGCTGAATTAAAAGGAATTTCAAAAGAATCATATGATGAAAGCGAAAACTTTGATTTTAAAATATAAATTTATGAAAAACAATCGTATATGATTGTTTTTTTAATTTAAAACTAATTTTACAGTTTCTCCTTCTACAACTTGAGCATTTTCCTCTGGCGCTTGATAAATAACTTTATCACCATCTCCACTATATTCTACTTTAAAACTTTTTAAATTGTTAGTTGCATCTTCTTTATTCATACCAACAACATTGGGAACTTTAACATATACTTTATCTATATAATTAAACTCTTTTTCTATTTCATTTTTTTGTTTTTGTATATTTAAAATATCTATAATTGAATTTAGAACATTTTTAGCAATAGGAGCAGCTACTGTTCCTCCGTATTGAGTAACACCTTTAGCATTATCTATAGCAATGTAAACTATTACTTCAGGATTGTTTGATGGCATAAATCCAATAAATGATGTTATATAATTATTTTTTAAATAAATACCATTTTCTACCTTTTGTGCAGTACCAGTTTTCCCACCTACTCTGTAATCAGGTATATATGCATTATGTCCTGTACCACGAGCAACAACGCTTTCTAAAGCATATCTTACTTTTTTACTTGTATCTTCACTAATTACTTTTCTAACTATATTAGGTTTATTTTCTAATATAACACTATTAGTTTCTGGCTCATTTATACTTTTTACAATATATGGTTTATATAACTTACCACCGTTTATTGCAGCAGATACTGCAGTTATTTGTTGGATTGGAGTAACTGATACACCTTGCCCAAAAGCAGTAGTTGCAAGCTCCAAATCACCTATTTTATCTACATTAAAAAGTATACCTTTAGACTCACCAACTATATCAACTCCAGTCTTAGTACCAAAACCAAAGTTCTTTATATAATTAAATAATGTATCTTTACCTAACTTTAGTCCCAAATTAACAAATCCTGGATTACATGAGTTTTCAACTACTTCTAAATATGTCTGTAATCCGTGTCCACCATGACGCCAACAATGAAGATGTGCCCCACTTACAGTAATAGAACCAGTATCATTGAATTCATCTTTTTCTAAATCAACTATTTTCTCTTCTAGGGAGGTTGCTAAAGTTATAATTTTGAAAGTACTTACCATTCCTACACATATTATAAAGATTGTTGTTTCTTATAGTATATCACACAGATTTTAAAATAAAAAATAAATTTACTACAACGTTTCTACATATACGTTATAAGTAAACTTATTTTCTTTTCTGTCTTCTCTTAATACTTCAATTGTATTACAATTCTTATTTTCTTCATATAGTATTTCATCTTCCATAGCGCCTTCAATATGTCTAGCGCCTTTTATTCTTGGTTTTTCTTCTCCAAATAAATTTAAGAATATATCTAGATGAATATTATTTCTATCTTCATCTACTTTAGATACGATAATTTCATCTACAAATTTTCTTATAAACTCTTCTAGTGAACCACCGTCAATTTCCTCTTGAATAGATTTAGACATCTTGTCAATGTTGATATTGCTTTCTTTAATTTTTTCCATTTCCTTTAATATTTCTTCTTTATTTCTACTAAGTCTTTTTAATTCATTTTCATAGCTGGCGAATTGCACTTTTAATTCATCTCTTTTTAATTCACCGCTTAGTACTAAATCAAGAGCTAGGGTTTTCTTGTCTTCAATTCTTTTGATATTTCTCTCAACACTTCTTAATTCATCTTCATATTGGTTACTTCTGTCAATATTTTCATATAATTCCAGCATACTTTCTACTATGTTGTTTTTTTGCGGTATGATGGTATTCATTATATTATTAAGGATGTTGTATAAATCTTTTTCAGAGATAACCGGAGAAGCACAAGCATCTAATCTATAATTTAAGTACATACCACAACTCCAAGTGGGTCTGTTTTTTCTTCTACTACCATGCGACCTTTGAAAATTAGTATTATGTTCTTTGCAATATATCTTAGAACTGAATGGGTATTTTAAACCACCAGACCAGTAATTATTGTTTTGATAACTTTCAGTTCTAGTGGTTAGTATTTCGTTCGCTTTGTCCCATAGTTCTTCTGATACAATAGGAGGAATACTACCATCTTCACATTTATATATTACTTGCTCTTCTTTTGGTATTGTTTTTCTTCTTTTAGTACGATAGTCCATAATTTCATAGGTATGTCCTCTATAAAAACCTTTATACTTTGGGTTACTTATCATACGCTTTAATGTATCTTTATCATATATTCTACCTTTTTTATTATAATAGCCTAAACTAGCCAATTTCTTTGCTAACTTATAAAAGCCATATTCACCCGTAGCATATAATTCAAATACATTTCTTATGAATTTTGCTTCTTCCTCAATTATCACTAATTTGCATTTGTCTTTTCTATAACCTGTTATGTTGCTTGAACCTAAGACATGGCCTTTTGCTACAGCTTGTCTATGACCGAACTTGACTCTCGATGATAATTTTTTACTTTCATCTTGAGCTATATTAAACATTATATTAAGTATTAACTCAGAATTTGGGTCAAAAGTATTTAAATTCTGATTTTCAAAAAATACACCAACACCACAATCTTTTAATTCTCTAATATAGTGTATACTATCTTCTAAGTCACGAGCAAATCTACTGGCTTCCTTTGTTATAATTAAGTCAAATTTGTTTAATTTAGCGTCTTTAATCATACGTTTAAAACTTGTTCTTTTATCAACTCTTACACCAGTAACGCCTTCTTCAACATAACCATTTATAAATGTCCATGCTGTTTTTGATTTTATATAGTCTTCATAGTAATCTAATTGATTATCTAATGAATTTATTTGAACATCACTATCTGTTGATACTCTACAATAGTACGTAACTCTAAGTGGAAGATTATAAATCTTTTCGCCACGAGTAATTGTACTAACAATATCATCATAATTCATAATCTTCCTCCAGTCTTACTTGAGTTTTTAAGCCGTTTGTAACCCTTTAAGTATTTTTAATAGCGTTTCATTTGCTTTTGAGAAAGTATTTTCATCAATAAGCTTTCTTTTATAAAGATTACCATTGATAATAATTTTCATTTGAACCTCTGTAATTTCATTTATCTTCATTTAAATTCTTCCTTTCTTTAACTACTTTTTTATCATTTAAGTTTATGCTGTATAAAGTAAATAATTACTGCAATAGTTGTTTAATTTAGTTTTTTAGTTTTATTAGCCTAACTTCTTATGATGGTTGATTATTATACCTTGTTTCTAATTTAAAGTACACTTATTGTTACTTAATAATTACTAAATATAATACTTCTGTGTATATAACAAGACTAATATATTCAACTCAATAGTCACTCTTAGACACTCAAACACAGAATATTCTTTAAAAGTTTTATTTTCTACTTTGAAGAAAGCGTCTCGTTTATTTCCTTACTATACATATAAATCCGTTATTATTTTCATCAAATACTAATTCATATTTATAATTATTCTTTTCTAATACCTCATACACTTCATCTTTACTTAAAGCATATTCAAGTTTTTCTAGTTCGTTTTTAGTTACAAGGCGTTGTGAAGCGTTTTCTCTTATTAACTTTAGGTAGTTAGAGTAAAATTCGTCATATTTAATTTCATCATATATTAACTTATCTAAGTTTTTTTCTAATAATGTTTTAGCATTGTTTACTATATTAGTTACTTCTTGTTGTTTCTCAAACTCTTCGTTCTGCTCTTCAATAGACTTACTTGTTGGAATTAAGTGTTTTAAATCAAGAGGATAACTAATATTGTTCTTCTTTATGTAATTTTCTATTGCTTCATCGTCATTTATTGCATTTATGATATATGCTTTATTTTTTAAATAGTAGTAATCGCTATTTTTTTCTTTTTTTAGCATATCTCTCACGACTACTCTTATATCATCTTCATCATATTTATTCATTTAAGTTCGCCTTTTTAATATATCTAACTGACTTTTTTATTCCGTCTTCAGTTTCTATCTTTTTTGTATATGTGTTATAACCTTTAGAGGTTAGTCGTCTAGAAAAACCATTTTTCTTACAAGGAATATAGTCGTTATCTTGACAGAATTTTTCATAACTTGCGTAGACGTAAGAGTATTTTCTATCTTCTATTGAGTTCATACCATATTCTAAAAATGCCTCAACACTATCACTTTCCATAATATATCTATGTACTAAACTATTGATATAGTCAGATTTAGAAAGTTCATAACCATTACTAATTATTCTTTCTACACCTTTTAATGCTAATAGTAATAGATACGATTTTGCTTCAGGTGTAACCAACTTTTGCAACATCATTGGGTCTTTGTTTTCTTCTGTTATTTCTGCTTCAAATGGTATGATTTCTATTCTTCTATTAAAACCATAAGTCTTATCTTTACTTGAGAATAAGGAGTTAGATACAAAGATTTGAGTAGAGTTGTTCTTAAACGTGTATGGCTTTTCATATAATTCTCTTCCAGTTATATGAGAACCGCTTGCAAGCGATTTAAGATTTTGACTACTTGTTATGTAAGTCATATCTATATCATCTGAAATATTACATAACTTGTTATTTAAACGAATTACATAATTCTCTTTTGCAAGCATATTTAATGGTACACTTACTGCCATATCGCCAAAGAAGTCAAATAAACACTCTATAAAAGTACTTTTACCATTACTACCATTTCCGAATAGATAGAAGAACTTATGTGGAAACACATTTAACATAATACAATGTCCTATCATTTCTTCAATTACTTGTCTTATATCTTTTTTGTTACAACTTATAGTATCTAAGAACTTATCTAAGTCCTCACTATAAGCATTATCGTTGTATTCTACATTTAACTGATAAGGAGAGAATTCTTCATAATCTGCAACAAATTTATTATTAACTATAGCACCATTACTAAGTTTAATAACATTTTCGTTTTGTGTTCTTTTTGCATTCATTTTTAGATGAAACAACAAACTATCTATACTGTCTGGTCCTAAAATTCTCTTTGCATAGGCAATTTTTAGAAGTTCTTCATTATCACAGATATACATATTGTCTTTTTTAAAGAATAACTGATTATTGTGATAGTACATATCATATTCTTCTATAAGTTCTAATGCTAGTTTATACATACCACCATCAGATTTTTTCTTTTGGACTTTTTCTATATCTTGCTTCCTAACTGAGTTTACTATGCTTATAACTTCATTAGTTGGAAGTTGCTCTGCAAAAATAACTTCATTTATGAATTTAGCAATTTCTTCTAAATCAATATTACCTTCGTTTTCATCATAATATCTTCTGACTTGACATAGGTGCTTAAATAAAGTATTATTTCTGTCACCTTCGGTTAAATCACATATATTGTAATCTAACTTAGTGTAAAGAGGTAGGAGAACATCTGGAAGTTCTGTAAGATTATCTAATCTTATCTCTCCAGTATGTTCTCTCATTTTACCATTTCTTTTTATGGCTAAGTAATTGTCTCCTGATACAATACCGTCTGTTCTTACACCGCATACTGTATCTTGATGAACCCATTTACTTGTTATCTCTTTAGAACTTTTAAAATATAGATGATAACCTTTATCTGTCTTTACTACTAAGTTACAGCCGTATCTTTTAACTATTTCTTGAATAGTCCTATTTTCAATACCTCTGTTTTCATCTATGTTATCGAAATCGACAACAACAATATCTTTTGTGTTTAATAGACTTATGCCTGCATCACTTATTTCTTTAATATTAGTAGTAAATATTCTCTTTTTGGTTTGTTTACTTATTGCTGGTATTTTTTTACCTTTTTGAAGAATTATATATTGTACCTCATTATTCATTTGATGTTTCCTCTTCATATCTTTTAACTTCATATTTGAAGTAAGTAGGCTTTCCTTCTTTTTTGAATAGAATTTTAACATTATTTCTACTGTTTATAGAATTTACTATATTGTTAAGTAACTCCTCATTAGTTGAAGACTGACTACATATAGTATATTTATCTTCTCTTAATGCCCACAAAACTACGCTTAATTCATACATCTTAGTTGTCCTAGAAGTATCTGTTAGTGGGTATCTAACACTATAATCTGCTATTTGGTCGTTACTTATATAAATTTTATAAGTAATGATTATGACTGGATAGCCGTCCCCATTTTTTTCTAACACTGCATTTCCAGCATTAGCAATATATTCTTTATTAAACTCTAATTTAATTTTCTTTCTACTTGATTTCTTTTCTTGTTGAATGAGTTCTAGTAGGCCTTCTAATTTTTCTTCTTCAAACTTAATCATAATTATTCAGCCTCCAATTCTTCTTGTAGATTAACAGCATTTGTGTTTGTACTTGGAGTTGGACTTAAATCTACATTAGTACTACTTGATGTATCAGTTTTACTTAAATTTTCTTCTATGACACTTTTCTCTTCGCACCAAAAATTATAGTTCTTATTTTCTTGATTATCTTCGTTAGGTACAAAATGCTGATAGTTTGTAAAACCTTGAGCATTTTTATACTCTTTAACAAGACTTTCTTTTCCTATTATTCCGTCAAACTTTGATTTTAGTATACTTGGACTTTCAAAATCTTCATCACTTAATCTTTCATTAGTAAAACCTATATAGGCTTTATTAAGTCTTTGAATTACTGTTTCTATTGAGTTATCAGTAAAACAAAAAATGTCTTCTTCAATTTCTCCAGTATCTTCAAATTCATAAACTAATGATAGTATTGGTGTTTTATTAGTAACACCGTATCTAGTATCTACACTACTTAATTTACATTTTCTAAATTCCTTAACGTTAACACCTTTATTATTCTCTTTGCTAAGAACTTCCTTAGCAGTTTCTCTTAAATTTTTTTGCATAATTTTTCTCCTTTTCTGTTTTTGCGATTTTTCCAATGCAACTTTTTAAATAATTATGTTACAATAGATAATTACTTAGGAACTTTATTTGCTTAGAACCGCCTAACTAATAAATAAATTCCTGTCGACAAGTTCATTATAGAACAGTACTTTTGTAAAAGTAAAAGCGTTGATGTTAGTCGCATTGATTTTAGTGAGAATTGTTAAGAAATGGAGGAAAGTTTATGTATTTACGAAAGAAAACATACTTTTATGAAGATTACAAATTCAAGAAAATAAACAACTACTATATTATTCAAGGTAGTGGTAAACTTCGATATAAGGAATGTTGTTTCAACTTAGATGAAGTACTTAAGGACTATTGTAAATTAGGTAAAGATTTATACTTATGTATTGAGAACCTAGACTTCTTTTCTCGTATTTTTGTAAAAAGTTCCAAGAAATATAATATTGTACTTTTACCATATTCTGTTGAAAATGAAAAAAGTAAGAATTCATTTCTTACTAGTCCTATACAAACCTTTAATTTTGGAGATGAACTTAACTCTAATAATAATGGTATTATTGAGATTAGAAATTATGATGACTTAGTAAATAATTCAAAGGCTATAGATTTACTTCTAAACTTTTGTAGAAAATATGGACCACCATATTACGAGAATTTAGAAGAAAGTATTATATCAGAAAGTATTACTTCTGGTATTCCATTGATTATTCATGTTAAAGACTTTCTTTTAACTGCTATAACTATTTACTTGCTTAATGAAATAAAAAATATGATAGATACTCGAAGTAGAAAGAATAATATTAAGAATTTAATAAAACTAATGACTCTACCTAGTAACTCTACTGAGGAAGATGTTGTTTCTCGATTTTATTCTTATCTTAATAATTTTAAAGAACTTTATACTCAAGAACTATCATCTTATAAAAGTTATACTACACCTATATATACTAGTAATAAAAGTGAGAGCACTATAAAAACTATAAATCTAGTACAAGCGTTATCTTACTATTACTTAAATACTATTGAACTGAGAGGCAAGTTTGACATTTGCAGTAAATGTGGAATACCTACAAATGATTTAAAACAACATTTATGTCCTCAATGTTATGATGATGACTATGATTACTATGCTAGAACTAAAAAATCTGAATTAAATTCAATTCATAGAGATTTGAAGAATAAGTTAATTGAATTGAATGATATATCTATAAACAAAGAAATAGAAAAAGACCCTTACAACATACATAACCCTAAATATGAAGATTTAGAATACTTAATAAAATTAGACCAAAAGTACTCAAAATAACCAATAAGTTTTTGGTATCTATAATAATAATTACTGATACCAAGCGTTAATTTTCACTATCAAAATCAATTATATTTTCTCTATAATATTTCTCCAATTTTGACTCTGTACTATTATTTAATCGAGTTAAATTATGAGCATAACCAAGAGTAGTATTTACATCAGAGTGACGAGCCATATCTTTTGTTTCTTGTATAGTAGCACCAGATAATAAAGCAAAAGTAACTGCAGTATGTCTTAATGAGTGGGTAGATAATCTCTTACTATCAATTCCTATATTTCTTAATCTCGTTTTGATTATTTTTCTAAAACTAGATGCTTTTAATCGCTCTCCATAAGTGCTATGATTTAAACTAATGAATAGTGGAGATTTATCTATTACGTTTTTTCTTTTGTTTAAATAATTATCGATTATATACATCATATCATTTTCTAATACAACGTAATCATCTTTTTCAGTATGACCTTTTCCTTTTATATAAAGTATCTTCTTGCTTTCTTTTGTTTGTATATCGCCAACATCTGCATTTAGAACTTCACAAGAACGTAAACCAGTTCTAAGCATTAAATTTATCATACAAGAATCTCTTGCTTCTAACAAATTATCTTGTGATAGTGAATTCAATAAGTTTTTTAATTGTTCTGTTGTTAATGAGTCTTTTTTATGGCCTTTTACTATTTTAGGTAGTTTTACACCTCTTGTTATATCTTGAGATATATTTTCATATTCTAGAAATTTATAAAATGACTTTAAACCTGATAAATAAGAATATGCAGTAGCATTTGAATTACTTTTCATTATTTCATCTTTAAAATCGATAATGTCCTCTCTAGTAGGTATATTAAGTCCTTTATCTTTAATATAACTTACAAACTTACAAACACCTTTAATATATGCTTCTTTACTATTATCACTAATGTCAGAAAATTTAAGCCACTTGTTTATTAAATCTTGATTTGAGTTAATAGTAATAAATTTACTACTATCTATGCTAATAAAATTATTATTCATATCATACCTCTTTCTATGATGGAACATATTTTATATCAATTTTAATTAAAAGTACAATTCTATTGTTCTTTAATTTTAACTGATAATTCAGCAAATTTATTTTCTATTTCATCTTTCATAAGTCTTTTTGCTTCATCAGATGTTATTCCTAATCTCTGACATTCTAAATCAAACATAAAGTCAATATAATCGTTAGGTCTTATGTAATATATTCCGTTAATTTTAACTGCTTTTATTTTCCCATTACTAATCATTCTTCTTAAAATTCGAACAGATAGTGAAGTTATTTCACTAATTTTCTTTAATCTAATTAACTCTGTATTCATAAATTCCTCCAAACTATTACATTTCGATACCATTTGATACATTTCGATACTATTTGGTACCATTCGTTATCTATATATAACTTAAAGACAAAATAAAAGATAGTAGGTTATACTATCTATCAGTTAATATCACTAAATCGGCAATTTCTTTTAATTCTTTATAATGGTCATTATTCATTAGTTCTTTATTAACAGAACAGCAAGATATTATTATTAGTGTTTTATTCTCATTTTTAACTAATTCTTTTAATTCTAATAACTCATCTTTGTTTATTCCTAATAGTTCAAAATAATCAACTAATATTACACTATAATCATTTATACATTTCTTTATAAAATCAATACCATCTACTTCTTTAAAAATTTTTATACTATCATTTATCTTTATATGGTTATTATTATCCAAGTTAATATAACAAGAATTATCATAATTATTAATTAATGATACTCCTAAACTTGATTTATAACTTCCACCTTTACCATATATAACTATTAAATTATTCTTTTCTAACATATCATCAATTCCTTTCTTGATTATATATTATACACTATATTGTTAAAGAGAGTAAATTAACTTCCAATTTGTCTATTTATATACTCTTGAAACTCAATTTCATCAACATTCATCTCATAATACTTCTCATATTTCTTTATTAGTTCAACTTCTATCTTATCTAATAATTCCTCATAGTGTTTCTTAAAGAAGAAAGATTTAATATAATTTTTAATAACTTCTTTTTTTAACTCTTCTAAAGGTTCAATAATGATTTTTCTATAACTATCTAAATAATTCATATTATTAACTTACCATTTAGTATGAAATATTTCCTCTTTTTCTATATAAGTTTCAATATCTTTCTTTTTAATAGAAACAGTTCCATTATCACTAACTTTACATTTTTCCCAAATATTATAAGTTTCTTCATTAATTTTATTTTTATCTTTAAATCTATATAGTCCTTTAAATGTATAATATTGATTTCTAAATGCATCTACTTCTTTAATAAATAGAAATATATATCTTATCTTATTTGAACTATTAGTCTCTCTAATTTTCTCAAACCAAAAATCACCATCATATTCAAATTTATTATCATAATAATTTCCACTTTTAAAGTTTAATGTATCTACTATTACCAAGTTTATATCATCGTTAAATTCTAATTTTAATTTATCTAATTTAATACTAATAGATTGGTTATTAATATTATCTAAATCTCTAGTAGTTAATTCGTTAGCAAAACATTTAAAACACAATTTATTTGTTCTAAAATGAGTTTTATTTTCTATTAAATAACCTTTTTTAATAATATTATCAACATTATTATCATCATTCTTTAACATACTATCATTTGAAAGATTAAATGAAATACTATCATAATAACTCTCAATAAGAATATCTAATGATTTATACTTACTTATAACATTAGTAATTTTTAATAATTCATCATCAGTATTTATAAACTTTATATGTTTATCTAAAAATTGATTGATAGATAGACCGTCTATATAATTTTTGGATGTTTGATAATATTCATACTCAATTTCATTTTCATTTAAATTATTTATAGAGTTTATTATCTTATTTCTATCATCACTATCATTATTTCTAATAGCTGTTTTTATTAAAACTGCATATACCTTATCTTCATATTTACGATTAATTGTATCTACATCAATAGATAATTCTTTAAACTTATCTTTATTATTATATAAGTAGTGTATTAACTTTGTATAATAAATTATAGTTTTAGTTTGTTGTGGTCCTAAATCACTTGAAGTTTTGTTCTCAATAATTAAATAATATTGTTCATTGTTCTTCATATTTAAAGTAAGTAATATATCTATATCACAAAATTGTCTAGTTATATCTATACTTTTAATATCATTTACTTTATCTGATAAATCTTTAGGCATAATAGTCTTTAAAAACTCTTTAGAAAAGTTTTTATACAACTTATCATCAGTTACATTATAGAAATTTATAATCCAACTAAAAAATGAGTCTTGGGTTGTTTCTTTGGTCGCAAATTTAAATAAATTATTATCTTTTTTTAACATACGTATCTACTTCCTTCCTTCATAAGGTATATTTCCGTCAATTACTTTTATTTCTTTACTGTTTTTCTTACCCATTTATATCAACCTCTTTCTTTAATACAATAATCAACTAACATTTGCCAGTTATTAACATCAGATAAATGTTTTTCATTTAATATAATATCTCTTCTAGGGTCTTTATATTCATCTTTGTTATACCCATTATTTTTACAAAATTCGTCTAAATGTTCTTCTTTAAGTCTGACTGCTTCTTTACTTGATAGAATATAGTACTTAGGTTCTTTATCTTTTATACTAACAAAGACATAAAACAAATTATCACTTTGAGTATAGTTACTATTAGTTAGCCATTTTTTTGAACTCACACTTGAAGTTTTTACTTGAATTAACACAGTTTTGTAAGGCTTGACATTATAAACTGCTATAATATCATAATCATTGCAATTATTACCAACTACTGAAGTTGTAAAGTTTCTTCTCTCTAGTTCAGCTGCTACATAGTATTCGCCAATATTTCCAATCGTTCTATTACTCAATTTAGTTTCGCTCATACAAACCATCTCCTAGTCATGCTTTGACATAATATAGTATAGCACAAATTTCTATATTCTCAAAGTGGTACTTTGTGTTTTTCTCAAAGTATTACTTCTATAATTTTATATAGAGGTGATACTATGACTAGCAAGAAAGAAATACTTGATATAAGAGAGATATTTAGTCAAAATTTAAGATTTTATAGAATTAAGGCTAACATATCTCAAGAAAAACTTGGAGAAGTAGTTGGATTAAGTGATAAATATATATCTGATTTAGAAAGACAATTATATGACCCTTCGCTTAAAACTATAGACTCTATTGCTAAAGCATTAAATATAGAAGCTTATTTATTACTTAAATACGATGAAACGCATAAAGATGTTCCAAATAGGATATAAATGACTCAAGATTAACTATTCTTGAGTCTTTTAATATTTATCAATATTCCATAATCCTAATTTGCCATTTATTTCTTTGTTTGATTTGATTTTTCTTACATTTTTTAATTTCCAAGCATAACCAGTTCTAATTTTCGAGCCATATGCTATGTTATTTTCGGATATAATTTTTTGATTTAGCTTATCATCTAATTCTAAACAGTCTTCTATTTCAACTTCAGCTATTATTCTTTTAGATGGATATTTTAAATTTAAATCTTTAAATCTTTCCATTTCTTTTTTATCAATTCCCGCACCTGCATGAATTAAAACCTTACCTCTATAGTTTGTTTTCCAAGACCTAAATTCATATTCTTTTATACCTTCTGACACTAAAGTTGCCCAAGGTTGTTTTAAAGTCAACACTTTCATTTAATTATTCACTAACTGCCTTTTTTAAATCAGAAGCCAATTTACTCATATGGTCATTTAATCTATTTATATCATTCTTAGACATAAAGTATTCTTCTCCATCATTACTTCCTCTATCTAGTGTATCAAACGAAATCTTATATATATGATTTTTCAGTAATTTCTCATTTTGCCATAAACAATCATTTTTAATTTTTACATAAAAGTTGTTCTTATTAATCTTTAAAATATCCATATCTTTTGGCGATGAAGCGTAAAAACCTGTTGTTCTAACTTTTTTTCCATTTTTATAGGTAATTCCATCTGCATCGATATTATCATACCATTTTAAGTTAAAATAATATAAGCCATCTTTATAATTACATAAATCACCTAAGTTTGCACAAGGTTCTTCTGGTAATCTGTTACCAGTATACTCCTCACAAGATTTAATATATTCAATACTTACTCTTCCTTCACATTTAACTGCTTTTTTCATAAAATCTTCTGCTGTAGTAATTATCAATAATTTTACAGTTCCCAAAGATTTATCTGATAATTCAACTTTGTGAGGTTGAGCTATAATACCTTGATTATCTGATATTATGAATATTTTATCATTCATATGCAAATCTAGAAAAATATTATCTGAAAACAAAGCTTCATTCATTATAGGTATCAAATAATCAACTCTAAAACTTGTTTCTGCCATAACAAGATATTTTTCATCATATCCTTGATTTCTTAGTGAAACCATATATTGATTTTTTTTAAATGTTTTTACCTCAATTTGTGGTTTATTTTTTACAGGTACCCAATGATTATCAAATTGTACAAATGGAATAGCTTTATTATTGTATTCCAAACCAATAACATCAGGAGCAATTCCGGCTGTCTTTGGATTATAATCATAATAATCAGTAATTACTTCAACTTTTTCATTTTCAAAAACTCTTGGTAATATTATCTTGTTAAATAATACACTCTCTGGAATTATATTTATCCATCTATCAAAAATACCACCCATATAATCGGCTTTAGATGTAAGAGCACCTTGCATAGGCCTGTCTCCTTGCATTTGAGTTAAATTAGCTATAAAATAAACGGCCTTTTTTATATCATTTATATTTATTTTCACTTCATTCATATATAACTTCTCCTTACTAATCTAAAATTTTTAATATTTCCTCTGCTAGAAACTCTATAACTGGAACAGAAACTGCATTCCCTGCTTGTTTATATAGTTGAGAGTCTGGATAATTTCTTCCATTGATTTTTGTTGGTAACTCATATCCATTGTCTACTGGAAAACCTTGAAGCTTAAATGTTTCTTTTGGAGTTAATTTTCTAATACCATCTTTTACTTTAATCAAAGGAACATTATGGCCTCCTGTTCCCATGTTAGCTGTTAATGTAGGGCAAACTCCACTTTTGTTTTTTCTTACATACATTCCTCTACGGCATTGATAAAATTCATACATCTCATCAATCTGTTGTGTTAGATTTATTTTATCTGTCGAATTGGAGTCATCTTCTATAAAATATTTTGGATACTTTTCTTTTGTATAATAATACTTTTCATTATTTTCTTTTAAAAGGTCATAATCAACTATATTTTTAATGCCGGCAATTCTTTCTTTTTTTAATATTTTCTTTTTAAATTTTTCTATATTATCATCATTAAATAAATTGAATTTTTTAGCATCTTCTTCGTTTAAAAAACCTATAATATATATTCTCTCTCTATTTTGAGGTAATTCAGAATATTCCATTGTATTTAAAACTTTTTCATAAATAGTATAACCAGTTTCTTCCAATTTTTTCTTTATAACCTCATAAGTTCTACCCTTATCATGAGATTTCAAATTTTTAACATTTTCTAAAAAAAGAATTCTTGGCTTATAAAACTTTTTCCCTAGTTGTTCTATAAGGTCAATAATATTTAGGAAAAGGTTGCCTCGTTCATCTTCAAAACCTTTCTGCTCACCAGCTATACTAAAAGCTTGACAAGGAAAACCTCCATTTAACACATCAATAGGTTCTTTCAATATCATTTCATGCAGATTAACATATTTTTTGTATTCATCACCATCTTTATTATTTATATATTCAGGATGCAATATTTTTTTAATATCGCCTTCCAATAAAATATGATTAAAATTTGTTTTATAAGTTTCACAAGCATATTCGTCTATTTCATTTGCCCATAGTAGTTTATATTTAGATTTTTTTGTTTTAGCATTTTTAAAGCCTAAACATATTCCTCCAACTCCAGCAAATAAACTGCCAACTTTATATTCTGCCATAATTATCACATCCTCATTTTTAATAAATCTCACAATATAAGTATATCATATAATTCGCCAAATTTTGACATTTAAACATAATAAAAGGAAGAAATTTGTTTTTCTTCCTTTAATATAATTATTTTATATTTTTAAATAAATCTGTTAATTCAATATTCAAAGCATAACATATAATACAAAGCTCTTTTATGGTTATTCTTTTTGCTTTACCATTTAAAATATTAACTAATCTTTTTGGAGTTATATCTGGATTAACTCTAGCACATAAAAATTCTTGTGCTGTAATATTAGGATTTATAGCTTTAAATTCTACATCGCTATTCATTTTATCTAAAAGTTTTAATATTTCTACAGTTATTTTATCATATATATTCATCATTAAACCGCCTTTTAATTTGATAAAAAAGTGATTTTTTCTGCTATTAAGATTGTTCTTTTAATATCGTTAGATATATCACTTCTAATATTTCCTTTAACTCCAATTATATCACCTTTTTTACAATATTCCGTTGTTGTTTTTGCAATCATACCTTTAATTATTATATCAAAATAATCTGTTTCATACTCTCCATTTTCATTCTTATATTGTCTTGTTGAAGCTACTGTAATTATATTATTGTTTTTTTCTATATCGTTTGCAATTCTTCCTATTATCATAAAATGATTTATCATACTATTATATATTCCTTTCTATAATTCATTAAAAAAACTATGTCCAAAAGTCTTACGACAATCTGAGCATAGTATATTCGGGTCGATACTATCAGTATCATTTTCTTTACAATAAGGACATTTATTTGGTTTCAATATCTCATTTGCTAAGTTTCTTTGCCTATTAGTAATATCAAATATAGATTTTAATAGTTCAACACTAGTAAATTCTATTTCTTTAATTTTACTTTCAGACTCTTTTAATTCCTTTTGTAACTCTTTAAAGTCTTTCATCTACCTACACCTCCTAGTTTGATAACATATAGTACCATAAATTTTAAAAATCGAACATAACCTAATTAACTTTCAGCGTAAAGGTTACATCTCATTGAAAAACAAGATATAATAATCATCTGTATTTTAAGGTAAGGTTGATAGTATGGCTAATATATTCAGAGTAGTAAAAGATAAAAACTATACGATAGTTAATAATGGTTATTTGAAAAATAAAAATCTTAGAGTAGATAGTATAGGACTATTAACTATAATACTATCACTACCACCAACTTTTAAAATAACAATGAAAAGTCTTATTAGTATTACTAATGAAAAAGCAAATTATCGAAGTATTAAGATGATGTTAGATAATTTGAGAGATAATGGTTATTTAGAAACAACTAAATTACAAGATGAAAAAGGACACTTTTACTTCGATTATATATTCTTTGAAAACAACTCATTAAACCCACTATATAAAAATTACATAGTGGACAGCACTAGTCAAAGCATTACAAACGTTGATAATTCTAACTCTCCACCACTAAATAATTCGCCATTGGTGGAAAACTGCATAGATAATATAAATACTAATAATATTAAGATAAATATAGATAAAAATAAACTCAATTTATGCTTTCTAACTGAATATTTAATTGATTGGAACTTCATTAAGTTAAATGATATAAACTTATTTGGCTATGATAACTTCCTAAGCAATTTACTTGCTGAAAAAAGATATACTTACGATGAATTAATGAAAGTTACTGCTTATGTTGTAACTAAAATAAAGCATAATAATTATTTAGATGAAAACGAACAAACTATAAACAACTTATTATCGTATTTCAAAACATCTTGTTTGAATAACTTAGGTAGAGATGAAAAGATAGATGAATGGTTAAAAGAAGTAGGAATGCTATAAAAGCATTCCCATATTTATTTTGGAATATCTCCGTTAAACGAAAAACTAAATCTAATATAAATTATTAAGATTTAGTAAAAGTTTCCCAGAATTAAAATAAAGTATATTTCTATTTAGGTCAGTTGTAGTTAATTCTTTAATACTACTCATAATAAAACCACCTTCTTTATGGTGGCTTATTATATCTTATTTTTTATAGTTTTAACATATCTCCTAAATAAAGCTACTAATCTTTTAGCTTTTCTTGTAATTCTCTTAATTTATCTTCTGGTAACAACAATATACCATTTAATAAATTTCTATATTCACTATTTAAAGGTTCAAAACTATTTATAGTTTGAATTGCTTTAGTAGACGTTTC
This sequence comes from uncultured Caryophanales bacterium, assembly GCA_946414975.1. Next base: position 18,557 of record CAMKQS010000008.1, read on the forward strand.
TATAATAGAACGAATATCTTTATTAATATTACACATTGATGTAACTAGTTCTGCAAGGTCATTAGTTTCTAAATTACTCTTACTAAATATTATTTCCTTTATATTATTATTATATTCGATTAATGCAGGTATTTGTGCTAATTGTAATTCAGTAACAATTATTACCATTTCTTTTAGTCTTCCATTTAAATCAGTCATAAATCTATCTACAAATGATGGTTTATTTGCTTTACCAGCAACATAATCATAAAACTCTTGTAATTCTTCTATACTTATTCCTATGTTTAAATCTTTAACATCTTTTTCAGTCATATTTTTAACTCCTCTCATAATAAATATATAAAGTAGTTTCATTTTTCTATATTACGAATAAACAATCATTTTATTTAATTTGGAGTCCATGGTTAAACGAAAAGTCATAAAATTATTATTTATATTGGTTTAATTAAAACGTTTCATAGAATTAAAAAAATACTATTTTGTATATCTTGAAGTCTTATAAATATTGGTCACAGTATGGTATGTACGTTTTTAAAAGTGGAACCTGGTTCATAAGTCATCCAAACAGGTAAATTACGATTTATATCTTCCATTTTATTTTTTTTATAATCATTGGAATTAAAATTTGGTCTAGAAGATATTCCTAATATCTCGCCGTTATTTGGATTCATTACAATGCCAATTGCACGATCTGGATTATACATAGATACTGCATTATCTAATTCTCTTTCTAAAGCCTGTTGTATATCTTTATTAATTGTAAGAGTAATATTCATACCATTTTGTGGTTTTTCATATTTCTGTGACATATTTAATGTTTTACCTTTAGCATCTGAAAAATACTTTATTGAACCATTACTACCAGTTAAATATTTATCATATGTAAGTTCTAATCCACCAAGTCCTTGGTTATCTATTCCAACATATCCTAGCGTATGACTCATCCAAGTATCATAAGGATAATATCTTTTTGCTTCTTTTACTAAATATACTCCTGGCAACTTTAATTCATTAATTTTATCAGCTATTTCATATGATAATCTTCTACCTTCTGGATGTACTCTTTCTATAGATGTTTTCTTACTAACATGCATCAACATTTCTTTTTCATCAACATTTAATATATGAGCAAGTTTTAAAGCCGTATCTTTTTTGTTCTTTATTTGATTTGGAATCAATACTAATGATGTTGTAGTAAGTGATGAAGCTAATAAATTACCATTTATATCATAAATGTTTCCTCTATTTGCCTCAAGTGGTAAATTACGACTCCATAAATCTTTAGCAAGATTATTTAATTTATTATAATCAATTACTTGAATATAAAACACTTTAAAAACTATTAAAAAAAACAATATAACTATACTAATTAATATTATCTTTATTCTGATATGTATATCATTAAAAAACATATAATCACCACTTAATTATATGTTTTATATTATATTAATCAACAAACAAATCATCCATCAAATCATTTATTTCATTATTTCTTTCATCTGTAAGCTTTTGATTTATTAAAATATCTATTATATCGCCTTCTTTAGCATCATTAAACAACTCTTTAGGGACATCTATAATATTACCATTTTCAAGTTCTACAACTGCATATTCTCCTTCTATTCTATCTATTATAACTTGCATAAATCACCTACTTTAATTCATATTCAAATTCATAATCATTTATCATAAATTTGTAATTACCTCGTTTAGTATTTTTAGGAATATTAAAATTCCAAGTAACGTATCCCTCATTATCCGACATTTTCTTTTCTAATCCTTTTGCTTTACTAACACCAGATGAGTAATATAATTTTATATCATATTCTTTATTAGCCTCACCCTTTATTTTTATTTCACCAGTCTCACCTGCAACTGTTGAAATATTAATTATTTCTATTTCAGAATTATTATTAGTGTTATCAGATTTCTTTTCTATATTTGTATTATCATTTATCATTTCATTATTTACGATTAAATTATTACCATCTGTAGATATTACTATATCGCCTAGCTGATCTGTTCTAAGTACTTTAGAACCAATATTCTCCCATCTTTTCAATACGAAATCATAAGGATGCTTATATTTATTATTCGCACCAACACTAACAATTGCATATTTAGCCTTTGTTTTTTTTACGAACGATTCACTTGATGATGTATCAGACCCATGATGTCCTATTTTTACTACATCACATTCTAAATCATCTGTAATTGATTTTTCAGCATCAACTTCCGCATCTCCCATAAATAAAAAGCAACGATTTATATAATTAATTTTTATAACAGCAGATGAATTATTTGAATTATTATATTCCTTTGTAGGAGATATTATTTTTACTTTTAGATTATCACTATCAATAATACTAATACCACTCTTTGCTGTATTTATTTTTAGACTTTTTTCTTTTATTGCCTTTAATAAATTTAAAAAAGTTCTACTATTAGATTGTTTTTTAGGCATATAAACACTACCTATATCATACTTTTTTATAATGCTTTCTAAACCACCTATATGATCTGTATGAGGATGAGTTCCAACTACATAATCTATTTTTTTATATCCTAAATTATCAATATAATCAATTACTCTTTTACTATAATAGCTTTCACCTGCATCAATAAGCATTATTTCTTTATTTGGAAGCTCTATAAATATTGAATCACCCTGATTAACATCAATATAATTTACTCTTAAAGTATCGCCACTAATTTCATCAACTTTATTATTAGTATTATCATCAACAACATTTATAACAGAATCAGTAGCTATACTACTATCTTTATTAAAGATACTATTAAAATATAATTCATTTCTTATTTTATAATCTTTAGAATGGTTCTGATATATAAATACTGAGGATACAATTCCAATTAATATAATTACAAAATTAATAACTCCCTTTTTCTTAATCTTAGAAATATTTATTATATTTGGAATTATTAGAAAAATTCCTAATACCAATAATACATTTCTAAATATTTTAATATCTACATCACTACATTCTATAAATGGTTTTAATAAAAAAGCTGATATAATTATTATTAAAGAAATAATAAAGTAACTAAATTTTATTTTTTTTCTATTTTTCATATTTCACTACCCTAATAATTATATCATAAAAAAAGATAATAGTATTACTATTTAATACAATTATCTTTTATTGCTTGATTACTAATTCTAAATTTTATATCTTTATTAATTGTAATTTCATAAAAAGTATCTCTACTTGGATATTTTTCTCCATCTATAGTCCAAGGCTTTTTTAGCTTATTCAAAAACTTAATTTTTATTTTATTTGTCTTATATAATTCTACTCCATTAACTTTAGTAATATCAGTTATTCCTAATCTAAATAAACTCTTTAGAAGATCACTTCTTTTTCTAATAGAGCAAAATAGCACTTCAAAAGTATCATCATCTAATTTAACATCTTTATAAAAATTATTAATTCCTGCTATTCTATTAGCATTCGAAATAACACCCAAGGAATATTTTCCTCTTTTAGTTACACCATTAATTGTAAATTCTATCTCATACATATATGACTCTTTAAAAAAGTCTTTAACTCCTGAAACTAAATATGCTAAATAACCATACTTAGCTTTACTCTTACTTGAAGTTTCATAAGATAGATTAATAAATTTACCAAATCCTGAAACATATACAAATGGATTATTATTAAGCATGCATATATCAATTTGCCTATCATCACCACTAAGAATTATTTCAATATTTTTTCTAATATCCTTACCAAGTCCAAATAAACTTCTAAGATCGTTAGTAGTACCAATAGGAATATGTGATAAAACAAGTTTTTTATCTCTTAATATATTACCACTTACAATTTCATTAAATGTTCCATCTCCACCTACCGATATAACTAAATCAATATTTTCTAATTCTTTAACAATTTTTTTAGCATGACCTTTATATTTTGTAGCAATATAATTATATTCAAAACCGTACTTTAAAAATAAGTCTTTACTCTTTTTCAAAATATTATAAACGTTTCTTCTTTTTCCACTATTTGGATTATGAATAACTAAAGCTTTTTTCAATAAAAACACCTCTAAATTAACAAAATATTATACAAATACACTTCTTACTTTTTTATAATTAAACACTCACGGTGCTCTAAAGGACCCAAAGCAAAATCTGACATAGTCATATTATTAAATCTTTTAATATTTACTCTTCTATTATATTCAAATGGATTATCAAATATAATCTCAACCATTCTCTCTTCATCAAAATATATATCATCTAAATAATATGGATCAAACAAATAAATATAATTATTATCTATATCTGTTATAAGTACATAATGACTTTTTCCATTTAAATATAAATGAATAATAATACAAGTATTTTTATCCTTCATATTATCTTTAATTACTTTTAAGTTTACTTCTTCTCTACTAAGAAGAGTTAAATCTAATTTATATTTCTTTTTACTCAATATTTTTTTTGAAAAATCACATATTGACTCCTGTTTTAATAATATATTACCTTCATTAACAGTATGTTTATAAACACTTTTTATTAATGAAGAATCTGTATCTTCCCTATCAAACAAATAACAAATAGCATTTAATAGTGTTGTTTTTCCACTATCACTTTCAGTCATTTGATATCTTAATGGAACTTTCATAAATCCTCCTTTTTAGTTAATAACTAACCATTGTTAATTATTATAATCTATTATGTTGTAATTTACAAGTTTTTATTCTATAAAAAAATACAAATATAAAACTTGTATTTTACTCTTCTATATCAGCTTCAATTACTTTTCCTTCTTTTAACTTTTTAGTAACATTCTCTTTTTTCTTTATCCTTTTATTCTCTTTATCATATTCTTCTTTATCAAAAATATTAGAATATTTTTTTCTATTTACTAAATAGAATATATAATTAACTATTTCAGTTATTGAATAAATTATTAAGAATATACCAACAAATCCTGATATAAAATCAAATGCTAATCCTGTTAAAACAAGTCCGCCAAGTAATATCATAAGTAATGAACTAATTAAATACATTCTATAACTTACTCTATCTACTCTAGATAGTGTAACTGCAAGTATTAATCTTTTTACTGCTGCAAATAGTATCCAACAACCAAATATTATTCTAATAGAAAGTCCAACAATTGGTGGAAAACTAATTAATACAACACCATATATCATTAAAAATATATTAATTGCAAGAGCTGTTGTATCAAGAATCTTATCGTTAAATAAATATATTATTTTTATAATACTAATTAATATAACCACTGCACCAATAACCCATGACATTGCATTTATTAATACATCTGAATTAATAACTAATATAACACCTACTGTAAGCATTATTAAAGAAATTAATACATTTGATAGATTCAGTTCTTTTTTCATTTAATCCTCCTTATCATACTGATTAAAAATTAATTTTATATTATCTTCAAAATCAATTTTTTCTTCTTTTTTATTTTTTATTACTAAATCAACTGTTTTATTTTTAAAAGATTTAATTATTAAACCATTACTAATCTCATTATTATTTTGTTTTAATGTAACAACAATATCATCATTACTATTTATAATACTATATAAATAAGCATCAATACTACCTTTATTTTCTATAGTAAGTTTGTATGATAACTCGCTATTAGCATCGATACTACCTTTTACTTTTATATTTGTTTTATCTATAGAAATATTACTATCATCAATATCAAGAGCTATCTTCCAATTATTAAGATTTATATCACTTGTTGAATTATTAAAAATATTTCCACCTAATCTATCTAACATTACATATCCTGTAACACTACATAACCCAATTATAAATATAATAGCAAAAAACATAATTCCTTTATGGCTTTTATTCATACTACACCTACCTTATAATCTACTTAATTATATCATAAAGGTATTTAAAATAGCAAATTAATATTCTTTATTTTTTATCTTATCATTTATTAATTTAATAAATTCTTCCTTTGATACAGTTGTAGTATCTCTACTTCCAAGCACTCTAAAGCTTATTAAATTATTTTCTTTTTCATTATCTCCTAAAATTAATGTATATGGTATTTTACTAGTCTGTGCCTCACGCATACGATATGATAGTTTCTCATCTTTACTATTTAACTCCACTCTATACAATTCATTAAGATAATTAAATACTTCTTTAGCATAAGATAGATGATATTCATTATTAACAGGTAAGATGCTGATTTGTGTTGGAGCTAACCAAAGTGGTAATACTCCTTTTGTTTCTTCTAGTAAATATGCCATAAATCTATCAAGTGATCCTAGTATTGCACGGTGAAGGACAACAGGTGTCTTTTTTGTTCCATCACTATCAACATATTTTAAATCAAACTTAGCAGGTAGGCAGAAATCTAATTGACATGTTGATAATGTAATCTCATTTCCAACAGCTGGCTTAACATTTACATCAAGCTTTGGTCCATAAAAGGCTGCTTCACCAATTTCTTCAGTATAATCAATACCAAGAGTATTTAATACACTTCTAAGCTCCTCCTCAGCACTATCCCACATCTCATCATCTGGATGGTATTTTTCTTTATCGTTTTTATCTCTTAGGGATAATACACATCTATAATTCTTTATATTAAAATCTTTATAAACATCAAATATTAAATCAACAACGTTTTTAAACTCTTCTTTTATTTGTTCTTTAGTAACAAATAAATGGGCATCATTTTGACAGAAATGTCTACCACGCTCAATACCTTTTAACGCTCCACTTGCTTCATATCTAAAGTCATGTGCAACCTCTCCAATTCTAATAGGTAAATCTTTATATGAATGAAGAGTATTTGCATATATCATCATATGATGTGGACAATTCATTGGACGTAGTACAAATGATTCTCCATCAACATCCATCTTAGGAAACATATTTTCTTTATAATGATCCCAGTGCCCAGAAGTTTTATATAATTCTACATTTCCTAAAGCTGGAGTCATAACATGTTTATAACCTAATTTTCTTTCTTTTTCTTTAATATAATTCTCAAGTTCTTGCCAAATTATATAACCATTTGGTAAATACATAGGAAGTCCTCTTCCAACTAAATCATCAGTCATAAAAATTCCAAGTTCTTTACCTAATTTTCTATGATCACGTAGTTTTGCTTCTTCTAATTCTTTTAGATGTTCTTCCAAATCTTCCTTCGTATTAAAGCATACTCCATAAATTCTAGTTAACATTTGATTTTTAGAATCTCCCTTATAGTATGCTCCACTAGTCTTTAAAAGTTTAAAGTTTTTAAGTAACTTAACAGATTCAACATGTGGTCCACGACATAAATCTGTAAAATCTCCTTGTGTATAAGCAGAAATAACACTATCACTATCCATATTATTTATTAAATCTATCTTATACTTATCATTTTTAAACATTTCTAAAGCTTCTTCTTTAGTTAATTCTTTTCTTACTATTCTTTTACCATCTTTAGCAAGCTTTTTCATTTCTTTTTCTATTTTAGCTAAATCATCTTCTGTAATAACTCCACCACATAAATCTATATCATAATAAAATCCTTCTTCAATTACTGGTCCTACCCAAAACATTGCATTAGGATATAAATGTTTTACAGCTTGTGCCATTAAATGTGCACAACTATGATTTAACATATTTAAATTAGTATCTTCCTTGATATTTATCATATAATATCTTCCTCCTTATTTTCTTACTTAATTTTTTATTATTACCTTCTATATCATTTACATTATCACTTTTTAAATGATGTAAGTTGTAATCAACTTTAGTTTTATCCTCATCACTATTATGATTTTCATTATCTCTTAATCTTTTGTCTAAATTTTCTATTACACTTATTATATTTTCACTTAAATTATTATTTATATATTCCTTTAATACTGGACTTATAATTTCATTTACTTTAATACCATTTTTAATAATACTACTAACTAGTTCATTATCTAAAATACCAGTATCATTTAAAATAACCATCATATTTTCATCACAATTTACTATATATACACAAAGTAAATATATAATTTTTTCATCCATATTTGTAACTAAATAAATGTCTCCAAATACTTTATGCATTTCTCTACTTTTATTAACATTTATAAAATTAATTCTATTTAATTCAATTAATTTTGTAAAACAATCGTTTATTCTTCTTATCCTTATTACATCTTCATCTGTCAACATAAAACCTCCCTATAAAAAAAACACCCCTATATTAGGAGCGTTTAAACGCGGTACCATCCTACCTTATCACTTAATTTTTTAACGCACTAATGCGGAGCATTTTTCAATGTCAGCTCCTAGGTAGTAACTAAAGATATATATATTATCTTACACCAACCGATAACTCTCTTAAATATACCATCTACAGTCTTATCCTATTCATCGCCTTTTTCAAATATATTATAATATAAAAATTAAAAAATGTGAAGATATTTTTTTATAATATCTCTATATTTAATAAATTCTATATCATCTTTATTTATTTGTAATACATATAATATTCTACCATATAAACTATTAATATATTTTCTTTTATTTTTTATATTTAACTTTTTCATATGTGATGAAATACCATATTTATTAATATAATATATTTCTTGTCTTATTTTACTTCTATATTTAGAATTTGCCTGTATTTTTTCATTTACAATAATACCAGTTACAGATTGAGAGTGATAATTATATATTACTTTTATTTTCTTATTATTAATTTTTAAATTTAATTTATATAATAGTTTTCTTACCTTTCTTATAACTATATTAGGATTAAAATCGCCTGAAAATGTCATATCATCAGAATACCTAGTATAATTTATATTAAGTTCTTTACAAAACATACCAATCTTGTAATCAATTTCTCTCATGACTAAATTAGAAATATAAGCTGATGTTGGAGCTCCTTGTGGTAAAAAGCCATAATATGTACATAAATTTGTAAGCAATATTCCAATAGATTTAGGAAAACTATAAAAACAATTTTTATACACATTTATAAAATCTATATTATCAAAAAAATCTACAATATCTAATTTTAATATAACTTTACTTTTCACATGAACAATTGCATTATCTACAATACTAATATTTTTATGATATGCTTTAGCATACTCTGATACTTTCATATCTTCCAGGATATTTGATAATATTTTTCTTTGAATATGTTTTAATATTTTATTAGGCTCATATATAGTTCTATAATTACCATTTCTTTTTTTTATTTTATACTCTTTATAATTATTTTCAATATTATTACTTATCGAATAAATAGTTTTTATATATTTATTTTTATCTTTATAATCTAATAAATTAAGAGATAGTAAACAATCAGTTATATTATTATAATTCATTTTACTACCTCCTGTGCAGTACTTAATGATATTGTAATATGAAAATGTACTTTTTAATTATCTACTACACGAAGTGTAGTTAAGTACTTTGAAATATTACAATTATCGTCTTACTTAAAATCATCCCTTAACGACTCGTTAAAGTAGGCATAGCCAGTTACTACTGCATTAATATTATAACACTTTAATATCTATTTATATAGATTAATTACATAATTTGCAAGAATTATATCAGCATCAGCTAAATCATAATCTAAAAGATTTTTAACATTAATCCATTTATATTCAACATGATCTATAAGCTTATATTCTCCAGATATATATTCACAACGATATAGTCTTAAATCAACTGTCTTATTTGGATATTCATAAATATTATTTACAATAAATTCTTTAGCTCTCACTGTAACATCAAATTCTTCTTTAATTTCTCTTTCTATTGCTTTTTTTTCGTCTTCATCCTCTTCTACTTTTCCTCCTGGAAATTCCCACTTTAAAGATGCACTAATATCTCCTTTTTTTCTTTTCGCAATCAATATTTTATCTTTATTAAAAATAAGTGCAGCAACTACTTTTATCATATTTACTCCTTTACTATATCATTCAAATAATCATATATTTTTACCATTGCATATGTATCAAGACAACAATATTCAAGCAAACTTTTTCTAATTTTTTCTTGTTCATCAGCACTATAACTACTTAAATTAGCAAATATATTCATAGCTTCACTCCCGTTATGTACTAAATCAAGATTATGATAATCAAGAGTAGGATCATCTTTAAAAAGTGCTGGCAATACATATTTTATTGAATATGATCCATGCATATCCTTATTATAATAATATCTATTTTTAAAAGGAATCATTAAATCTTTTATATTATTATAAATATTATCTAAATTATCTTTTAAATCAGGATATAAACTAGCTAAATTCTTAATAACATTTTTTTCAAATGACATGTTGTAAGCTAAAATACATGTATCTTTTTTTATATCTTTAACTAATCTTTCAGCTAAAGATCTTCTAGGATCAGTATTAGAATCACCTAAAAATTCCTTATGCTTTAATACTCCATTTTTATCATAATAATGTAGTGAGTATTGAAAAGGTACTTGCATATATGGCCTTACCCCTTCATATTTTGGAATAGACATTTGAAAAGTTTCAAAATCTAAAAAATATAATGGGTATGAAAGTGTATCTAAAAATTCTTTAATTTTATTTTTATCTATATAATCTTGTTTATTATTTAAATCATATTCTATCTGCATTTTATATTTAACATTTATATTAGATTTTAATAATTCTTTATAATTTTTAAAACCATTATTATATAGTTCTATCTTCTTTTTGTTTGATAATGACCTAATATCAAATACATTAGGACTTTCTATATTTCTAGTACAATATTTAAAATATGGACACTTATATGGTTCAAAACAATTAATACTAATTACGCTTTCCTTCTCTTTACTATCATCTACATAATCATTAATACCTTTAATATTATCTTCTATATATTTTTGTTTATCTATCATCTCTTCAGTTAAATCAATTTTTATAAATAATTTATCTAATTCTAAATGATCGTGATATTCATAATTACTATTAATAATAACTACAAAACTCTTTCTAACATTATATCCTAATTTAGTTAATACATATACTTGATACGATAAATCTGTTTTAAATACATCCTTTAAATGTGTAGAACTTTTCACCTCATATATATCATAAAAATTACCATCTTTAACCAAAATATCAACACTACAAAAATTATTTTTGTAGGCAAAAGATGCTTCTGTAATTACTGCTTTATCGCATTTTAAAGCTTCTTTAGTATCCTCAATCATAACATTTAAATTATCGTTAAATTGAATATTTATATCATCACCAAATAATTTACGTGCAACTTCATGGACATCATTACCATTATCCATAATAGCAGAATTATCAATATCCTCCTTAACATTACTCTTATATTTATCTAACCATAACATCTTTTTACACTGTATTCCATTACAATACTTCGATTTTGATAAATTCATTCAATCACCTTCTAAATAAATTATACCAAAAATAAAAGAACAATCATAGATTATTCTCTTTAGTATAATCATTAATCATATCTTCTATTTTTAGAAGTTCTTCTAAATATTCATTATCATATTTATTTAATATTTCTCTTTCTTCTTTACTTATAATCTTTTTATTTAAATATTTAATATCTAACTTTCTTTTTACCTTTTCTATATGATTAAATTTCTTACAAATAATATCCAACATCAAATCACCCACTAATTAATTAATAAGTATTATATACTATTATTACTAATTTGTATAGTGCTATAAGCCCATAAAATATTTTTACCATTTATTGGTAAATTATATATATAGGAGGTACTTTTGTGGCAGTAGTAAAACACGATGATGGTTATTATTATGATATTGCAAGACATAATATTAGAAAATATCGATTAGAAAAAAAGTATACACAACAAAGACTTGCTGATGAAACTGATTTATCACTTGACTTTATAGCAGAAATAGAAAGTGTTAAAAGAAAGAAATCTTTTAGCATTGCAACACTAGGTAGAATTGCAGATGTTCTAAATATTGATATTAATCTATTTTTTAAAAAACATAATGACAAAATAAAAAAGCAGTAATGCTTTTTTTAATTAAGAACTGTTTTAGATATACCACTTACACAACAGTAATTCATTATTTTCGCTCATTATCAATGACAATCTTTACTTTCATTATATCCTCGTGTATTATATGCATGATATTAAATTTTTCTATAATGCTACTTATACATAGAATAATTATTCTGAGATGAGTTTAATATATATTTCTCAATATTATTGTATATATTCTTTGCTCTTTTAAGTTGCTCCTTATATTCTAATACATTCAAATTATTTTCGTCCCTTTCCAGATCATATCTAACAACATTATTACACAAAAATTCTACTTTATTAACAGTATCCACTAGCGCTTCAAAATTATCTTCACCAATATAATCACTTAAAATAGTTCTATCAGAACCAATTTTAGCCTTTATAATATAATCGCGACATAATTCAACTAATGGTTTTAATATATTTTTGGTACGATAATTTGTATTAATATTTGAATGATCTAATTTAGTACAATTTTTATCTTCAAATAAATATATTCTTTTATTATTTAGATACTGTTCTGCTTCTATTGCAAATAAATCTGTTAAAACTTCATTAAATATTTCATATTTACGTTTTTTATTATCATATGGATTTAGTTCAATTTCATCACTTGACATTTCTAATCCTGTTGCTCCAATAGCCACATCGTCAATTATGTGTCCTAATTCATGAAGATAAACGTGAGCTAAGGCACCAAATTCACCATGTCTTATTGTATAAAACATTACCGAAGCATATTGGTTATCTACTGTAGCCCCTTCCCAAGTAACACATATTAACCTTTCTTTTAAATAACGAATTAACCAATTATAATAATTATCTGATAAATTAAATTTAGTTACAATATCTTTAAAATCTGTTCGTCCTATAAAATATTTATTTAAACAATTGTTAGCCTCGTCATCGCATATTTGATGAATTTGATTAATTATTTCCTTTTGCGGAATAACTTTTTCTATAGTATACTGTTTTAAAGATTTTAAATAACCTGAAATACTATCTTCACTGTTAATCTCATCCGGTAAATCAATATCAAAGCATTTTAAATATAACATTTGAAGTTCTATTATAAGTTTTTTTCTTGATAAATTAGTATCTTTAGAATAAAGTTCATCCATGTATTCATCATTAAAAAAATCAAGCAACAAACTACCTGTAAAGTTATTATTTTCTATTTCACCAAACATTAAGTTTTTTATTTCTTCTAATGATAATGAATTAACCTTTTCTTGTAGAAAAGGTGGTAAGATAGGATATATCTTATTTATAACCTGTTTTATTCCGTATTCATATATGCTGCTTTTTCTATTTTTCTCTTTATCAATATATTCTTGATAAATCAATAAGGATTTTTCATAATCCTCGTATTCTTCAATCAAGTGATTATATATTTGATTATATATTTTAATCTTTTCTATAATTTTTTGATAATCTTCTGTTTGTTTAAATTGCTCAAAATTATATGAAGTTATTTTTTCTTTTTTATATATTTCGTTAATTAATTCTAACACACGATAATCTGGAGCTTCCAAACCTGAATAGTTAATTGGAACATTTTGATCAGTTTTAAAACATATAAATGGATCTCCTAAATATACTCGACATAATCTAAGAAACTTATAATTATTAAATAATTCAATCGTTCTATTTTGATCATATTCTGTAATATCAAAACCTATTTGTTTAAAAAATGATAATGATAATTGATATTTTTTTACATTTTTTAAATGATCTATATAATAATTTAATCCATCAATATCGTTATATAAATTAATAATTGCACGATCAATTCGTTCTTTAATAATACTTTGATATTTCTTGCCATAGACATGTGTATATGCATCAATTGCATATTTTTTACATTCTTCTAACTCTAAATTTAACAAATTCATGTCATAATACCTCACTATTTATATTTACAAATAAATTTTTTAACTGTTCAAAATTATTTGGATATGTACCATGCCCTTTATGATTTGTTATTTTCCCATCTTCATAATAAAAATCTAATGCCCAGTCATCACCATCTATTGTTTTTAAATCAATATATTCATTTTTCCAATTATGAACAACTTTACATATTTTTTTTAAATAATTAATTAATTTATCTTTATCTACTTGTTTATTAATATTATTATAGTTAATGGTATTCAAATTAAATAAAATCATTGTAATACTTTCGTTATACGTAAATATAATTTTGTTAATTCCTAACATAAATCCTCCATTATATATTTCTTACACTTTTATTATATCATAACTTCTTAACAAAAAAATTGCAAATAAAATTGCAATTTACTATTTAGTATCAAAGTTAACTCTAACTTTTCCAAGTTTATTATGATAACTACTAGCTTGTACAATTGTACGAACTGCATTAGCTATCATACCACTTTTACCTATAACTGAAGAAATATCTTCGCTACTTACTAATACTTGAATTATTTTAACATTGTTAGATTCTGCTATATTTACTTCTACTGAATCTTGATCTTTAACTAAATTTTTTACTATATATTCTGTAAGTTCTACTAATTCCATAATTAGCCTTCTTTCTTCATTTTGCTTTCATGGAATTGTTTCATAATTCCTTCTTTACTTAATAAATTTCTTACAGTATCAGTTGGGATAGCTCCTGTTGATAACCACTTAAGTGCTTTTTCACTATCAACCTTAATAACAGCTGGATTCTTAGTTGGATCATAATATCCTACTTCTTCTATGAATTTACCATCTCTAGGACTTCTAGAATCTGCTGCAACTATTCTATAGAAAGGTTTCTTTTTTGCTCCCATTCTTTTTAATCTTAATTTAACTGCCATATTAGCACCTCCTTTTAATTGAACTTATTATATTACATTTTTTTATATCTGTCAACTATTTTTAGTTAACACTACTTATAAAATATCATATATATTAAAAATGCCATAAATGCAACACACATAAGTATTCCATTTATCTTATCACTTAATGTACTCTTGTATTTAACTCCAACTGCTTTAGCAACTAAGAATCCTCCTATTAATCCTCCTACATGAGCAATAATATTAATACCTGCTATAAACATACCTATTAATAAATTTATTACTATAAGTGGTATTATTTGAGATTTTATAACATCTGATAAATATACTCTATAATGATATCCAAAGTATAATAGTGCCCCAAGAAGCCCAAATATTGCACCACTTGCACCACAACTAATGTAATTACCTTGAATAAATAAAAGTGATAATAAATTACCAAATATTATACTACCTAAATAGATAATTAAATATTTAACTTTACCAAAGAAACTTTCAAGTTGTGGACCTATTACATAAAGTGCATACA
>CAMKQS010000009.1 GCA_946414975.1 uncultured Caryophanales bacterium
AATACTGTTGTAAAAATAAATAAAATAGATAGTGAAACTAAAGAATATGTAAAAGATGCTGTTATTCAAATTAAAGATTCAAAAGGTAAAGTAGTAAAAGAGTTTACTACAAGTACTAAAGCATATAATATTTCTGATTTAGAAGTAGGAAGTTATACTGCAGAAGAAGTAAAAGCACCAAGTGGATATGAGTTAAATAAAACAAAAGTACCATTTAAGGTAGAAAAAAATGATAAGACAATAAATGTCGAAATATTAAATAAAAAATATGTTACAAAAGTTGAAGTAAGTAAGAAAGATGCTACTACTAGTAAAGAATTACCAGGAGCTCATTTAGTTGTAAAAGATGAGGCAGGTAATGTAGTAGATGAGTGGACATCAACAGATGAAGTACATATTATAAAAGGATTAAAAGAGGGTAAATATACATTATCTGAAACTATCGCACCAGAAGGATATAGATTACAAACTACAACAGTGGAATTTACAGTAAAGGCTGATGGAACAACTACAAAAGTAGAAATGTTAAATGAGCCAATGAAAAATACTGTTGTAAAAATAAATAAAATAGATAGTGAAACTAAAGAATATGTAAAAGATGCTGTTATTCAAATTAAAGATTCAAAAGGTAAAGTAGTAAAAGAGTTTACTACAAGTACTAAAGCATATAATATTTCTGATTTAGAAGTAGGAAGTTATACTGCAGAAGAAGTAAAAGCACCAAGTGGATATGAGTTAAATAAAACAAAAGTACCATTTAAGGTAGAAAAAAATGATAAGACAATAAATGTCGAAATATTAAATAAAAAATATGTTACAAAAGTTGAAGTAAGTAAGAAAGATGCTACTACTAGTAAAGAATTACCAGGAGCTCATTTAGTTGTAAAAGATGAGGCAGGTAATGTAGTAGATGAGTGGACATCAACAGATGAAGTACATATTATAAAAGGATTAAAAGAGGGTAAATATACATTATCTGAAACTATCGCACCAGAAGGATATAGATTACAAACTACAACAGTGGAATTTACAGTAAAGGCTGATGGAACAACTACAAAAGTAGAAATGTTAAATGAGCCAATGAAAAATACTGTTGTAAAAATAAATAAAATAGATAGTGAAACTAAAGAATATGTAAAAGGTGCAACTTTAATTATAAAAGATGCAAGTGGAAATGTAGTAAAAGAATTTGTAACTGATTCTAAGGCATTTGAAATATCTGATCTTGCTAAAGGTGTTTATACAGTATCAGAATTAAAAGCACCTATAGGATATATTAAATCTAATGAAGTTATGGAATTTACTATTGGTCAAGATGATAAGACTATTGATGTAAATTTTGAAAATTCAAAAGAAGTAATAGTTAATAATATTGAGATTAGTAAAAAAGATGCTACTACTAGTGTAGAATTACCAGGCGCACATTTAGTGTTAAAAGATGAATCTGGTAATGTAATAGATGAGTGGGTATCTACAAATCAAGTACATTTAGTAAAAGATGTTAAGGCTGGTAAATATACATTAACAGAAACTATTGCTCCAGAAGGATATGTTTTATCAGAAGAAACAGTTGAATTTACAGTAAAAGGTGACGGAACAGTGACAAAGGTAGTAATGTATAATACTAAAGAGTCATCTCCAGTTCCACCAGCACCTGTAAATCCAGATAAACATCAAGTTGAAATTAGTAAGCAAGATATTGCTACAAAATCAGAGTTACCAGGAGCAACATTAATTATTAAAGATGCAAATGGTAATGAGATTGATAGATGGGTATCTGGAACAACACCACATTATATTGAACTTGATTGTGGTAATTATACATTAACTGAGGTTCAAGCTCCAATAGGTTATGATTTAAGTTATGAGGTTGTTAAATTTACTGTTACAGATACTAAAGATATCGAAAGAGTTGTAATGTATAACTCAAAAACTCCTAATACGTCTGGTAGAAATATTGCATATGTTCTTACAGCAATGTTTGTATCATTAACAGGTGTTTTAGGATCTATATTTAAAATAAAAAGAAGAAAGAATAGCTAATTAGTTATTCTTTTTTATATACATTTTATTTTTATTATGATAGAATAAATAGTGATTTTGGAGGGTATATGACAGATTATGAACTTGTAAAAAAAGAAGAGGAAAGATTAAATAAAAAATATCAAGATTGGTCTAAAATAGAGAAAATTAATTTTATTTTCAATAATAATTTAAGTACATTTTCTACAGAAATAGATGAATTATTTTTTAAGATAGATAATGAAATTAATAATGTTTTAGCCTTAAAAAACGATATAGATAATCAAGAATACGGATATATAACATTCAATCAATTAATTAGTCTTATGAAAATTAATTATGAAAATAATATAGCAAAGTTTAATTTATCTAAACTTTCCTTAATGTATCCAAGCGTTTGCCCATACTTATTAGAATATCCTCTTGATTATATTGAAATTCATAAGCAAGATGATTATGTGAAAATAATTATGAATTATTTATATAAAAATGAATCATATGTTTTTTCTCATTCAAGAGTTATAAATATTTGTAAAAATAAGAAAACTAATTTATATTATATTTCTTGTAAAGATTTAGATATGAATAATGAAAAAGAATTACTTAAAGCTTTAGATTGTGAAAAAATATATAACTATTTTTTATCTAGTGATGCAAATAAAAGTATAACTGGTATTTATAACAATGATATTAATGTAGAAGTACCAATTGATATAACTGATTCTTCTGTTATATTAGGTGAAATTATTAATAATGAATATGGTATAGGATATTTGTATTCAATAACAGATAATGATATATTAAAAATCACTCATAAACCAAATATTAAGTTTAAAGATAAATATAATATGATAAAAGCAATTAATGTTAATGATTCTAATTTTAAAGATCATATTTTAATTAATATTAGTGATTTACCTATGCAATATTTAAAATATTTAGATGTATTGAATAAGTTAGAAAAGAATAAAAAGTTATCAAAAAGTATTGTAAAAGAAAAAAGAAAAATTAGAGATTTATTTAGAATAAGAAAGAAAAATGATAGGTGATGATATATTTATATGACAGATTTTGAACTTATTAAAAAAGAAGAGGAAAGATTAAATAAAAAATATCAACAGTGGGATGATATAGAAAAAATAAATTTTATAATTAATAATAGTTATAAAAATTATTATAATGATTTAAATCAGCTTATATTAAGATTAAATACAGATATAACAAATACATTAAATGCAAATTTAAAAATAAGTGATTCAGAATATGGATATATAACATTTAATCAATTAATTAGTCTTATGAAAATTAATTGTGATAGTAATTTAAAAGATAGTAATTTTAGTTCTTTAGCTTCACTTTATTCAAAATTAATAGTATTCGCAATGTTTGAAAATTATAAAGTTAGATTGTCTGCTATACTATTAGAAAAGAGTGAAAATAGTGTTGATATAAAAATGAATTATGGATATAGGGATTTTAATTTTTTATATCCCAATCGGTCAGCTATTAAAATCAAAAGAAATAGTGATACTAACAATTGTTATTTTGAAGGATATGACTTTTCACAGAAAGAAGAGAATAATCTAGTATCAACACTTAATCTTGATAGTATCTATAACTTTTTTAATAATAGTGATGCTGATGTATTTATTAATGGCATATATAATAATAATAATGGTGTTAATATAGATGTTCCAATTAAAATAACTAATACATCTGTTATGATAGGAAATAGTGATACATTTAATAAATATGGCATATGTTATTGCTATTCTGTTTTAAAGAATAATATTATTAAAGTAATACATAAACCTAGTAGTGCTGATGATAAGTATAATATGATTAGATCAATATATATTAATGATAAAGATTTTAAAAATAATTTATTAATAAATATTAATGATTTACCTATGCAGTATTTAAAATATTTAGATTGTTTATATAAGGTAGAAGAAAATAATAAGTTAGATTCTAGTAATAAAGGTAAGGGAAAAATTAAAAATTTGTTTAAAAAGATGAAAAAGAATAGCTAATTAACTATTCTTTTTATTTGTAATAATTTTAATTAATTCATTTGCACTAAAACTAATAACACCATTTGAATAAGCAATACCGATACTTCTTGAAGAAATTTTTTCTTTAGTTTTAATAATATATAATTCTTTACTTTCTAATTCTTTTTTGATATATTCTTTTGTTAAATATCCAATACCAAAGCCATTTATGGTAAAATCTTTTACTAGTGAAAAACTAGTAAGACTCATTGCTGGTATAATATTAATATTCATTTTATTTAAATAGTCATCTAAGAAATCGCGTGTATTTGATCCTTTACTTTGTAGTATAATTGGGTAATTTTCTAACTGTTTAATGCTTATTTCTTGGTTGATTAATTCTTTAAAATCTTTATTTACACAAAAGCAATCTTGCACTTTTCTGCACTCTATAATCTTTATGTCATCAGTTGTTTTAAATGGTAAATTTAATACCATAATATCAATAAAACCATTTTTCAAACGATTAATCAGATAATTATTATTGCCAGTACAAATCTCAATGACAACCTTAGGATGCATTTTATGAAATTCTTTTAAATATGGAAGTAAAAATTCTCTTACTAATGTTGTGTTAATTCCTATTCTAAGCTTCCCTGTTTCCAATTTTATTAAATCTTTAAATTTTATCTCAGCATTATTTAAATATTCCATCCCATTTTTTACATATTTGAACAATTCTTTTCCTTCTTCAGTTAAGGTTACACCTGTTTTAGTACGCTTAAATATTACGCCACCAAGTTCATCTTCCAATTTTTTTATAGATTTACTTACAGCTGGTTGACTTATATATAATTCATTTGCTGCTTTAGATATGCTACCATTTAATGCGACAGTATAAAATATTCGATATAATTCATAATTTACATTCATATAACCTCCTGTTATATTTGATATAACAAATATGTATTTTAATTATATCATGAATAGTAGTATAATTCAATTAAGGAGATGTATTGTTTAGTGGTTATATGTATAGTTGGTAAAAGTGGTAGTGGAAAAAGCACTGTATCTAGCATGCTATAAATATTTTATAAATGTAAATTAGCTTATTTTGATTTAAATAAGTACCAGTATGATTATGTTATAAAACTAATTATGATATTAAAGAAAGTGAGGTTGAAAAGATATATGATAAAAGTATTATATACAGGAAGTTTTGATCCAATTACTAAGGGACATATGAATATTGTTAAACAAGCATCTCAACTTTTTGATGGAGTAGTGATTGCAGTATTACAAAATAAAAATAAAAAAAATAGTTTTTTACAATAGATGAGAGATATGAGATCATAAAAGAATTATATAAAGATAGTAAAAATATAGAAGTAATTAGAGGTAAAGATAATGACTTAGCTTTTAAATTAGCTATTGAACATGATTGTAAAATGATTTTAAGAGGACTAAGGGGACTTTCTGATTATGATTTAGAAGTACAAAATATGCAAGCTAACAAAGAAATATCAAATGGACGTGTAAATACAGTGTTTTTGATGGCAGATTGCGAATATCAATTTATATCATCAACAAAAGTAAGAGATATATTTTCATATAATTTAGATATTTCTAGATATGTTGATGAAAAAGTAGAAAAAAAGATGAAAATGAAAAGAGGAATATTATGAATTTAAAAGTATTAGGTTGTTTATCACCATATTCTAAAGGAAATGATAATTGCCCTGGATATTTGATTGAAGATGATAAGTACAAAATAATGCTTGATTGTGGTAATGGTTGTACTAACAATTTAAATATGAATGAAGATTTAAAAAATATGATAATTATAATTTCACATTTACATAATGATCATTATGGTGATTTGCTTAGTATGGCATATACTAGTTATGTATATTATAATTTAGGTATTATAAATGATTATATAAAAGTATATATTCCATATCCAAAGAGTAAAGGTGAAAAATTAATTTATGATTATTTATTATCATTTAAGGAAAGTAAATTGAAATTTATTTTATATGATGAGAATACTAAAATAAGACATGGTAATATGAATGTTGATTTTAAAGGTGCTAATCATTCTATCACTACTTATTATATTAAAGTCAGTAATAAGTATGTAAAATTAGTATATTCTGCTGATACAGGATATAGTGATTCATTAATTGAATTTTCAACTAGCACAGATTTATTAATATGTGAAACTACATTTTTAAAATCGCAAGTTAAAAGTACTAATTATCATTTAAATACAATAGAAGCAGGAACTATAGCAAAAAAAGCGAATGTAAAATTACTATTTATTACACATTTTTGGCCTGAAATAGATAAAAAAGAGTATTTAAATGAAACAAAGGAAGTATTTGATTTAACTACTGTTGCAGAGAGTAATAAAGTTATTCAGTTAGGGGGAATTTATGGAAAAAGATAATTATTATATTGATATGCACATGCATTCTATTTATTCAGATGGTCAGTATGATATTAATATTCTTTTAGATAAGGCAATAAGGAGTAATATTAAAACTTTATCAATAACAGATCACGATACATTATTAGGTAATATTAACATTAGTGATGAATATAGATATAATAAGAACTTAAATATAATAAATGGCATTGAATTATCTGCAAAAGTTAATAAAGGAAGAATGCATATATTAGGATATGATTTTAATTTAAAAGATATTAATTTAAATAATAAGATGAATGAATTAAAATTAAATAGTATATATTCAATTATGGCTTTAATTAATCAAATTAGAATAGATTATAATATTATATTAACAGAAGAAGAAATTAAAAGTATTATAAATAGAAAAGGAAATATAGGTAGACCATTGGTAGCAAGATTACTTATTAAATATGGATTATGTAGTACTGTTAGTGAGGCATTTACTAAATATTTAAATCCTTCTTATAATAAAATTAGAATGTCTAATAAAGGTATTAACTATGAAGAATGCATTAACTTGATTAAAAGTGCAGGTGGATTTGCAATTCTTGCGCATCCTAATCAGTTGCTTATGGATGATATTGAACTTGAAAAAACAGTAAAAAAATTGATTAGTTGTGGTCTTGATGGAATTGAAGTATATCATAGTGGACATTCTAAAAACGAAGTAGATAAATATTTATATCTAGCACATAAATATAATCTTTTAATATCTGGTGGCAGTGATTTTCATGGTGAAAAAGTAAAACCAAATGTTATGCTTGCAACTGGTGTTAATGACAATCTTAAAATAAAAAAATTAACTCTTTTAGATAAAATTAATGAAAGAAAATAAAAATATTCTAATTTGACAAAAACTTAAAAAAATGATAATATGTTATTTGTGATGGCGCATTATTCTAGTCAATTACATTTATTATGAAGACGGGATTAAAAAACCGTACATTAGCACATCTGTGAAACGTCTGGTGCTTGCTTCATACGCCCAGTTTGGGGTGAGTGCTGGATATGAGAGTGTTGGGCGCTCGTAATGGCATACGATACCGACCCACCACTTGCGGAGACCTAATCTTGTGTTTGGCCTAAACGTGAAAACTGATGGACCAGATATGACTTAGGATTGAACCTATCTGTGGCGAAAGTTATGGTTAGTGTAGCTTGCCTTGAGTGGTACTTGGGGATTAGTCGTTTGCAAAATCTTATAGCTAGAGATTCTTGTGACTATGAAACATTTACTGCAAAAAAGACTAATAATAAATGGTTGGTGAGGAAAACTCCTAGAGTGACATCAGTGAGGGATTACAGTACGTACTAAGTGGTAATCAAGTCGTATAGCTGGAAACACTATACCTTATCTTTTAAAGGGGAACCGCTTACTGGTAACGGTAAGTAAGATTTGGGGAAATCCAACTTGACCTAAGACGTAAAGTTAACCTTGTTGGTAGCCAAGAAGTAATAATCAGGGGGATAGCTCCCTTTTTATTTTATATGGAGGTATATGAAAACAAATTATAAATGGATTTTTACAGTGTTTTTAGTTTCATTTTTGCTTGCTATGTTTTTTACTTTTATAGCAGAAACAATTATATCTAATGTATCGTTATTAATAGGGATTATTATTACTCTATTAATTGTATTTATAGGTATTATTTGTGATATGGTAGGTGTTAGTATTTCTACAGTAAAAGAAGAACCATTTCATGCAATGGCATCTAAAAAAATTAAAGAAGCAAAAACTGCATTAATGCTTATAAAAAATAAAGATAAAGTATCATCTATATTTTGTGATGTAATTGGTGATGTATGTGGAGTTATTACTGGTTCCACCGGTGCAGCAATAATTTTAGGAATTACAAATATATCTAAGTTAAATCCACTTTTAGTATCATTAATTATAATGGGACTTTTATCCACACTTACAATAACAGGTAAAGCAATAGGTAAGAATATTGCTATGAGAAATAGTACAAGTATTATTAGAACTGTTGCTAAAATAATCAGTATATTTAAAAGATAGTTTACATATTTCTGTAAACTTTTTTTCTTTTTTATTAAATGTATTATTTAATATTGAAAATAAGTTTTGTATATGATAATTTATAAATGAAAGGATGGAGTTATGAAAAAGAAAAGTTTTGTAGTAATAGTTATTATACTTGTTTTAATTATTATAGGATTATGTGCATTTATTGTATATGATAAAGATTTGCTTGGTTTAAAAAAGGAAAATAATAGTAATAGTGAATCAGTAAAAAAAGGTAAAGGGAATACTGATAAACTAGAGGTAGGGTCTATTGGCAATAATAATAGTAAAATACCACTTAGAATGGATGAAAAATTTTATTTTGATATTGAGGATGGAAAAGTTGTTTTTAATAAATCGGATGGAGCTAAAATTATTGATTCAACTATAAAAGATAAAGTTTTACAAATTGCACTAGGTGTAAGTTGTGATGGTTCTGATGCTAGAATAGCAGCTCTTACTGACAAAGGTGAAGTATTCTATAACAAAGTTGAAAGATTTACAAATATGTCAAATAATAATTTTGACTATGCATTTGATTTTGATAAAGTAGTTTCAGACGAGACTGTATATGGAATTGAAACTGTTGAACAAAAAAGGCCTTTAACTTGCAGTGGTACATCAATTTATGCATATGTAAATAAAGATGATAAAAAAATTATAAATATAAAAAAGGATAAAAATAATTCTTATCAAGAAGCTTCTTTAGGTCATACATATAATCAACTTTATCCATATGAAGATTTTATAATGTATTTTGAACTAGGTGGACCAATGCTTTTAATTGAAAAAGATGGAAAAATAATGTTTGAAGATGATTATCGTATTTTTAATTCTAATATATATTTAACATATGATAATAAATATATTTATGCTAAAAAGGTATATGAAAAAAGTGATTCAAATCAAAGTATTAGTAAAAGTATAATAATTGGTAAAGATAATTCTGTTTATTTAATGACATTAGAAAAATCAATAGATAGTTATTCGACTTATACATATAGTGTTGAAAAAACAGATAAAACTTTTAAAAATGTAGAAGAAGTAAAGAATGAAGTTGGTATTGTTACTTCAGCAACTATTGAATATACAGACGGAACAAAAGAAAAATTATAGTAGCTCTATATTTTTTCTTTTTTTTATTGTATAATAATTATATAGAGTTGGTGATAAAATGTTTGTCGATGAGGTAATATTAGAATTGCAAGCAGGACGCGGTGGAAATGGGTGTATGGCATTTAGACGCGAAAAATATGTTGAAATGGGTGGACCATTTGGTGGAAATGGTGGATCTGGTGGAGATATTATTTTTAAGGTTGATGAAGGATTAAATACGCTGATTGATTTAAGATATAAAAAATTATATAAAGCTGATAATGGTGAACACGGTGAAGGAAAGGGAATGCATGGTAAGAATGCTAAAAATTTGGTTATCAAGGTACCGCCAGGAACGGTTGTTACTGATATAGATAGCAATAGTGTAATAGCTGATTTGGTTGAGAAAGATCAAGAAGTTATAATTGCTAAAGGTGGACGTGGTGGACGTGGAAATATGGCCTTTGCAACCCATGCAAATCCTGCCCCAGCTTTTTGTGAGAATGGAGAACCTGGGGAGAGTATTAAAGTTAAAGTAGAATTAAAGTTACTTGCAGATGTTGGTTTAGTTGGATTACCTAGTGTTGGAAAATCTACAATTATTTCTTGCATTAGTGCTGCCAAACCTAAGATTGCTGCATATCATTTCACTACTTTGTCTCCTAATTTAGGTGTTGTTAAAGCAAGTGATAATAGATCATATGTTGTTGCTGACCTTCCTGGACTTATCGAAGGAGCATCATTAGGAGAAGGACTTGGTGATAAATTCTTAAAACATATTGAAAGAACTCGTGTTATTGCTCACGTTATAGATATGTCGGGAATTGAAGGAAGAGATCCTTATGATGACTATGTTGTAATAAATAAAGAACTTGAAAATTTTAATAAAAAGATATTAGATAAACCACAAATAATAATTGCTAATAAAATGGACATGCCGTCTTCTTTAGAAAATTTAGAAAAATTTAAAAAGAAGGTTGATTTACCAATATACCAAGTATCAGCAATCAAAAATGAAGGCTTAAATACAGTTGTTAATGTACTTGCTGATTATCTTGATAAAATAAAAAAAGAACCAATTAGTGATGTTGTAAATGAAAGCCATGTTGTATATAAATTTAAAGAAGAAAAACCATTTAAAATTATAAAAGAGAAAGATGGATTTAGAATTAAAGGCGATAAGATAGAAAAAATTTTAAAAATGACTTGGTTTGCATCTGATGAAACATATCGAAGATTTTCAAATAAAATGAAAAAAATGGGGATTGAAGATGAATTGCGTGAGATGGGTGCGAAAAATGGTGATATGATTTATATACTTGATTATGAATTTGAATATAGGGAGTGATTATGAAAAGGGGATTTACTTTGATAGAGTTGCTAGCTGTTATAGTATTAATTGCTTTAATTTCATTGCTTACAGTTACAACAGTTAGTAAACAATATAAAGATGGAAAAGCTGAAATATCTAATCAACAAATTGAGATTATTAAGTTATCTGCTCAAATGTGGGGTAGTGAAAATAAAAACATTATTTCAAGGATTGATGACTGTGCTTCTATTACGGTTGGTTTTTTAAAAGAACAGGGTTATATTGATAATGATATAAAAGATCCAGCAACCAATACAAAGATTAAGGATAATTTATATATAAATATAAAAAAGAATAATTCTAGTTATTCATATGAAATAGAAAGTAAAGAAACAACAAAGTGTGATGCTTTAGAAATAGGTGAAATATGAGAAAAAAAGGGTTTACATTAATAGAATTACTTGCATCTATAACTATACTTGCTTTATTAGCTTTAATAGCTATACCTGCAGTATCAAAACAAATGAGAGATAGTAAAAAAAGTTTATATAACAATCAAATTGAAAATATAAAGTCTGCTGCTGTAGCTTGGGGAACTAATAATTTATTTAAATTACCAGAGGATGATTCTTGTATTACATTGACTCTTGGTTATTTGAAGGAGTTAGGATATATAGATAATAATGTTATTAATCCTAAGGAAAATGAGGAGTTTGATGATAATAATACCTTTGTTAATATATCTAAGTCTGGAAATAATTATTTATATATAGTTAAAACTAGTGGTAACAAATGTTCTTTAGTAGACGATGCAATAGAAAATCAAGAACATTAAAAGAAATGTATGTGATAATACATTTCTTTTTATTATAAAATGTTGTATAATATTTTAGGGAGATTGATATGGTTTATACATCTATTAATAATAATATTATAAAAGAAATTAAAAAATTACAGAAAAAAAAATATCGCGATGAATATAATAAATTTATAGTTGAAGGGGAACACTTAGTAAGTGAAGCTATAAAAGCGGATGCTATTGATTTTGTTATTTTAGAAGAAAATTATACTTTTGATACTGATAAAAAGGTTATTAAAGTAACTGATAAGATACTAAAGTATTTAAGTAATCTTGATACTCCACAGAAAATAATGGCTGTGTGTAATAAGCCTAGTAATAATGAATTAGGTAGTAGATTAATTGTTCTTGATAATATTCAAGATCCTGGTAATTTAGGAACGATAATAAGAAGTAGTGTAGCATTTAATTTTGATACTATAGTAGTTAGTAATGATTCAGTTGATGTATATAATAGTAAAGTTATTAGGGCTACACAAGGTATGGTATTTAAAGTAAATATTATAGCTGTTGATTTAGATAGTTTCTTAAATAGTATTAAAGGTGATTATAAAATAATTGGTACAGATGTTAATCATGGTTCTGATGTATCTGATTTTAAAAAAGAAGAGAAATTTGCTATAATAGTTGGAAATGAAGGACAAGGAATGTCTTTTAGTACAAAAGAATTATGTAGTGATTTTGTATATATACCTATGTCCAAAAACTGTGAGAGTTTAAATGTCGGGGTCGCTGCTAGTATTATTATGTATGAATTAAGGTGATAAATTGAAATTAGTTTATTTAGGTAAATTTGTAAATACACATGGATTAAAGGGAGAAATAAGAATTATTAGTGATTTTGAATTTAAGGATGATGTGTTTAAAGTAGGAAATAGTATATATATTGATAATAATAAATATATTATTAATAGTTATCGTAAACATAAAAATTATGATATGGTTATGTTAGAAGGAATTAATAATATAACTGATATAGAATCATATAAAGGAGCTAATGTTTATATAGATATTGATGAATATAACTTTGAATTTGTTTATTCAGATTTAATAGGTATTGATGTTTATATGGATGGTAAATACAAGGGAAAAGTTATTGAAATATTAAAAAGTAAATTATATCCAATATTAAAAATTGAAAACAATGGTAATTATCTTGTTCCATACACTGATATTTTCATAAAAAAAATTGATTTAGATAATAATAGTATTATAATAAATTCAATAAAGGGGTTATTTGATGAAGATTGATGTATTAACACTTTTTCCAGCAGTTATAGAAAGTTATATAAATGAATCAATTATAAAACGGGCTATAGAAAAAAATATAGTAGAAATTAATGTACATAATATTAGAGATTACAGTAAGGATCCACATAAAAAAGTCGATGATTATCCGTATGGTGGAGGAGTTGGAATGGTTTTAATGCCACAACCTATTTTTGATGCAGTAAGATCTTTAAAAACTAAAGATTCTAAAGTTATATTAATGACTCCACAAGGCAAAACTTATAACCAAGTAGTAGCTCGTTCTTTAGCAAATAGTAAGCATTTAATTATTATATGTGGTCATTATGAAGGCTTTGACGAACGAATTAGGCATTTAGCTGATTTAGAAATAAGTATTGGGGACTTTATACTTACTGGTGGTGAAATTGCTTCTTTAGCGATTATTGATAGTACAGTAAGATTAATTGATGGTGTGATTAATAGAAAATCTCATGAAGATGATTCTTTTGAAAATAATTTATTAGATTATCCTGTTTATACTCATCCGTATGTTTTTGAAGGGTTAAAAGTACCAGATATATTATTATCAGGACATCACGAAAATATTAATAAGTGGCGTTTAGAAGAGCAGATTAAAAGAACAAAAGAAAGACGCCCTGATTTATTAGAGAAGAGGGATTAAATGAAGAATTATATTTGTAAGAGAACAAAAAACGGTTCTGTCGTTATTTTGGATAGAAATATGTTGTCAGGCCTTAATTTTAATCCTAAGAATAATAATAATTATGGTATTAGCGTGAGTAAAATGATAATTGTAAAACCTGATATTGTAAAAAAATTACTCATTAAATCAACAAAAAGAAAATTAGATAAGTTTATTGAATTTCTAGCAGGCCTTACGGATGATGATGATACTACTGATGCATCACTAAGAGAGGCGTTAAATGATTTAAGTAGATATAGAAATATTGTTGAATATAAATATAAAAAATATTTAGATGAAAAATATCAGGAGCAATTAATTGCAAAAATTGATATATTAGAAGGTGAAATTAAGAAAAAATTGATATATGGAGATAACGAAAAATCACTTAACAAAATATATCAAGAAATGTATAAAAATATGATTGCAAATATGTATTTACGTCAAGAAGCAAATACATATGAAAACGAGAATGAAAATAGGCGTACAAGATAAAGGAATGATATTTTGGAAAGTATTTTAATAATTCATAATCCATATAGTGGTAATCAAAAAAATTTTGATAGTATAAAAAATAATTTGATAAAAATTGCAACAGAAAAAAATTATAATCTTGAGTTTATTGAAACTAAAAAAAAACATCATGCTACTAAAATAATAAAAAATTTAACTAAAAAATATAAATATGTTTTTTCAATGGGTGGAGATGGAACTTTTAATGAACTTGTTGCTGGTAATGTTAAGAGAAAAGAACAGTATATTTTAGGACACATTCCATATGGAACGACAAATGATTTAAGAATATCTTTTGGTCTAGCTAATAATACTATAGATGCTTTTAATGATTTAATTGATGGTAAAAATGTATCATATGATGTTTTATCAGTTAATAATACACCTTTTACATATGCAGCTGGATTTGGAAAACTATTAAATATTCCATATGAGACAGAGAAAAAAAATAAGGTTAAATATGGATATATGGCTTATTTTACCGATGGAATAAAAGATATTTTTACAAAAAAGACAAAATTATATAAAGTAAACTATGAAATGAATGGTAAAATAAGACAAATAGATACATCTTTATTACTTATATCTAATTCTAATCAAATGGGTGGACTTAGTATATATAATGATTCATATATGAATGATTCTAAATTTGAGGTATTAATTGGTAAGACCAATTCCATTATTAAGTTGGCAATAGGTTTTTTACAAATTCAGAAATTTAAGAAAAGTAAATATTATAAAATAATTAGGACTGATTTTTTAAAGGTTAAAATTGATTCTAAAGAAGATTATAAAAATTGGTGCATTGATGGTGAAAAATATGAAAATAAGCCAAGTGAATATAATATAAAAATATTAAAAAAAATAAGATGTAGAGTATCTAAAAAAGCTAAGGGATATATTTCTTAATGTATTTTTTAGCTTTTTTCTTGACGCATTTTTAAATATATAGTACCATGATAATGGTGATTTTATGAAAAATAAAGTAGTTTTAATAGGATGTGGTAATGTTGGTATGAGCTATGCTTATGCTCTTTTGAATCAACGTACTTATGTAAATGAACTTGCTTTAATTGATCTTGATATGAAAAGAGTAGAAGGAGAAGTTATGGATTTAAATCATTGTCTTGCTTTTGCTCCTTCTAAAATAGATATAAAAGCAGGTAGTTATGATGATTGTAAAGATGCAAGTATGGTTGTAATTGCTGCAGGTGCTAATCAAAAAGTTGGCGAAACTAGAATGGATTTAATTAAGAAAAATAGTACTATATTTAAAGATATTGTAACTAAGGTTGTAAATAGTGGATTTGATGGTATTTTTTTAGTTGCTACTAATCCTTTAGATGTAATGACATATTTAACTTATAAGTATTCTAAATTTCCTGCTCATAAAGTTATTGGTTCAGGCACCATTTTAGATACTGCTCGTTTAAGATATTTGATTGCTGAAAAAATAAAAATTAATCCTAAAAATGTTCATGCATATGTAATTGGTGAACATGGTGATTCTGAATTTGTTCCTTGGAGTAATGCTAATATTGGGTTACAGAATATAAATACATATATTACTGTGGAACAATGTGAGAGTATATATAAAGAAGTAAAAAATGCGGCTTATGAAATAATTGAAAGAAAAGGCGCTACGTATTATGGAATTGGTATGTGTTTAGTAAAAATTACTAATACTATTTTAGGTGATGAAAACAATATTATAACTGTATCTACGTATGATAAATTAAATGATGTATATGTTGGACTTCCTGCTGTTATTAATAAAAAAGGAGTTGCTGCTAGAGTTTATGTTGAATTAAGTAGGGAAGAAGTAGAAAAATTACAAAATTCAATAGATATTATTAGGAATGCAATTGATGAAATAGATTTATAATCTATTTTTTTTAAAGGAAAAAACATAGTAAATATTGTATATATTAGTAGGGCATCAAAAGGAGGATATATGAAAAAAATTGTTATTTTTATATCATCTTTATTTCTTGGATTATTCATAATATTTATAATTAATAGTAATAATAATATTGATGCTAAAGATAATAAAAAAGAAACTGTAAAAATAGTAAAAAAAGATACTGATACTAAAGAATTGAAGAAAATAAAGGTAGATATAAAAGGACTTGTTAATAATCCTGGAGTATATGAAATAGATGAAAATTCACGTGTAATAGATGTTATTAATATATCTGGCGGGCTTATGGAAGGTGCTGATACTGATAGTATAAACTTAAGTAAAATATTAAAAGATGAGGATGTAATAGTTATTTATAGTATTAATGATTATAGTAAAATGGAAGAAGAATTTAATAAAAAAATAGAATATTGTAATAAAGATAATAATGACTCTTGTGTTACTGAAACTATCAGTACTAACAGTATTGATAGTAGTGATAATAATATTATAAATATTAATATCGCTTCTATAGATGAGTTAACTACTTTACCAGGGATTGGAGAAGAAAAAGCAAAGAAAATAGTAGAATATCGAGATACAAATGGTTTATTTAGTTCAATAGAAGATATAAAGAATATAAGTGGTATTGGAGACAATATTTTTGATAAGATTAAAGAACTTATTACAATCTAATTTAATTTATTTTATTTTAATTATAGTAACTTTTATATATAGTTTTTTTATTATAGAATATGATTTATATAATTATAAATTAAATAATAAGCATATAGTAGGTAAAATAATTGAAATTGATAGTAAAAATAATTATAATTCTATAAAATTAAGATTAGGAGTTAACAAAACTATTATTGTAAATGACTATAGTAAAGATAAATTAGAAATTGGAGATATAATTAAGGTTAAAGGTAAGATAATAAAACCGAATAATAATACTAATTTCCATTTATTTAACTATCAAAAGTATTTAAGATCTAATCACATTTTTTATATAATAAAAGCAAAAAAAATTATAAAAATTAAAAGAAGCACTGGAATATATAAAATAAAAAATTATATAGTAAACTATATAGATAAATTAAATAATAGTTATTTTTGTGCATTTATTTTAGGTAATAAAGGTAATATAGATTATGATATTAAAGAAAGCTATAGAATTAATGGAATTAGTCATTTATTTGCTATATCTGGAATGCATGTTAGTATATTTGTTTTAATTATTAGTTTTATATTTAGAAAAATAATAAAAACTAAATATGATTATTTTATTATTATTATTTTCTTATTATTTTATTTATTTTTAACTAATTATTTAAAATCAATTACTAGGACAACTGAAATTTATATACTAAATACTGTTTGTAAAAAAATGAATTTAAATATAGATCTTAAAAAAATAATTATTTTAGTATTATGTGTTAATTTAATAATAAATCCATATAATTTATATAATATTGGGTTTATTTTTTCATATATTATTTCTATAACATTAATATTTAACAAACAGTTGTTAGATGATAATCGTAGTTATATAAAAAAATTATTAATAACTTCTATTATTTCATTTTTAGTATCATTTCCAATAATAATAAATAATTTTTTTGAAGTAAATTTTTTAAGTATTTTTTATAATTTATTTTATATACCTTTTATAAGCATTATAGTATTTCCACTTAGCATATTAACAATTATAATACCACCTTTAGAGATTCTATTAAAAATTACGTTATTCTGTTTAGAAAATAGTTCTATATTTTTATCTAAAGTAAGTTTTTTTAAACTTAATTTTTGTTATATCTCTTTTCCTGTTGTATTGGTTTATTATATATTTACATTTCTTTTTATAAAGGGTATTAAAGAAAATAGATATTTATTTTTTATTCCATTATTATTATTTATGCTATTTCATTATTATTATCCTAAATTAAATAACGAGACGATTTATATATCGTTTGATGTAGGACAAGGTGATAGTATACTATTGAAATATCCTAATAATAAATTAAATATTTTAATTGATACTGGTGGTGATTATCATAAAAAAATAGCTAATGATATAATTATTCCTAGTTTAAAAAGTTACGGTATAAAAAAAATAGATTATTTAATAATTACCCATGGAGGTATGTGGTTAGTAAGTCGAATTACTTAAAAAAAACAATCCAATTATCGCAGGGATTATCAGGATCCTGCTCGATATGGTCAATGTATTCGCCCCAGAAAGCCAATTTATTTTCTGGATCAAGCTTATTATATATATCAAATATAGTAGATGACTCAAGAATTTGTTTGTATTTTTTTATGTTATTAGGATTTATGCTAACAGAAGCATTCTCTTGAAGCTCCTTTAATTTTGATTGAGCATCATCATAATCACTCTCGTATTTTTCTCTTGATATTCTACCATCAATATATAAGTCATTAAGTCGAGTCATTCTAGATTGATAATAACTGATTTTTCTTTGTAGATTTTCATTCTCGTTTTTTTCTTCTAGAGATTCAATAGAAACCACATAATCGTTAAGTTTTAATAAGAAATTATCTATAAGCCATTTTTCAAGTTTGTTTTCATTTACTACATGATTATTTGTACAGCGACTATCTAAGAAATGATTATTGCATTTATACATACCAAATCTGAATCTACTTCCATCTGCATGCATTCTACCAGCTGAAGAACCAGCCATTCTTAAATGACAATCATAACACCAGATTAATCCTGAAAACTTAAACTTGAAACCAGAGGGAACATTAACTCTTTGATTTTTCTTTATTATATCAATAATCTTTAAATGCCTCTCTTTAGAAATATATGGTTCACAGTAATCCTCGACATCTCTATAAACACCATGATACATACTATTTTTTATCATGTGTTTTACTCGCTCATATCTAATAGGTCTCTGTGGATAATTTTCAATAAGATATTGGGTAGTTGCATGAAGAGATAATGTCTCCTCAAATTTATCAAACATGTCAATAGCCATCTGAGAAAGCTCAGGATCCTTAACAACACGTTTATTCTGTTTTTCACCCTCTATTTTATATCCTATGGGAAGAGCTCCTGATATAGGTCTTTTATTTTTAACCATATTATCAAAATTGAACTTTATTCTATCAGAAGTTTGATCAGACTCGTTCTGTGCGATAGAAAGCTTAATATTTAAATATAATCTACCATTAGAAGTGGAGGTATTAAAATCCTCATCGGAACATTCCCAATCAACACCGTTTTTATCAAGAATATCTTGTATACGATAGAAATCAGCAACATTACGAAACCAACGATCTAGTCTCCAAATTACAATTCTGTCAATTTTATTTTCTCTTACATCATCAAGTAAACGAGCTAATTCTTTTCTATTTGATAATTTAGTACGAGCTGACTTTCCTTCGTCAGCATAAACATCTATAATTTGATAATGATGCTCTTGGCACCATTCTTTTAATCTACTTCTTTGACTTTCAATAGAGTAGCCATGCTTGGCTTGTTCCTCAGTAGAAACTCTGATATAAATACCAGCTCTAAGTATTTTTTTATTCATTTTATAACCTCTCTTTTCATTTTTTGAAAATAGTGTTATAATAGAATGGAAAAATCCAAAACATTATAACTTTATTTTGTTTATTTAGTTAGCCGACTAAATAGGGTTTTTCATTATAGACTTACTGTTCCAGCAGTAGGTCTTTTTTTTATTTGTTGTCGTATTGAATCTCAGCAAAAGAGAATAATGCGACTCCTAACACTTTGATGTTTTTATTAATACATTCTTCAGGAGAATACTGAACGGGTAAAAAATTAGAATCATTATGAATGTTTAATGGTTCGATTAGAAGCCCATTAGAACTTTTAGTAACTCTCTTGAAAGTTGCATCTTGATTGTCAATTAATACACAACAATCCTTTCCTGAAAAATCAGAAAAGTTAGAATTAAAAATTACATAATCACCATTCTGATACTTTGGTTGCATAGAATCACCAACGATTTTTAATGCAAAATAATTGCTTAAGTCATGATTCCATTTCTTTGGTGGCTGAATATAATCTTCAATATATCTGTCCTGTATTGCTTCAAAAGGCATACCTGCAGGAATTCTACCAAGAACGGGAATACCAAGTTTAGCATTGCTTCTTTCATCTTCTACTAGATCTGATTTTAAAACATCTAAAGCATCAGCAATAGCTTTCAATTTATCATAGCGAGGATATGAAGCACCAGTGTACCATTCATTTACGGTTGTATAAGCCACACCTAATTTAGAAGCCAATTTGTTTCTGTCAATATTTCTCATCTCCATACATCTCTTGAGATTATTGACAAATATTAATTTTTCATCCTTTTCTTCCATTTTTATCTCCTCCTCCCTGTATTTTCATTATAAAATAAACCGTAAAAAAATACAACCTTTTTTGTAAAAAAATACGGAAAAACCGAAAAAAGTAATTTTAGGTTATTGACATTACGGAAGAAACGTAATAATATTTATACTAGAGAGGAGGATAGATAGAGTGCTTATGACAACTTTAAAAGGTGTCAGAGTAAGCAGAAATATGAAACTTAAAGATGTAGCTAAGAGATTAAACATTTCTGAAGATACACTTAGGAATTATGAAAACTTTAAAACTTACCCAGACATCAAAACTTTAAAAAGACTTCTAAAGGTATATGATGTAAATATTAATTGCATAGCACTAACACCTGAAGAGGTTGAAGATGGAAGTAACGGTTGTAGTAAGTAGTAAATAGATGTAAAAAAAAGAAGTATCGACAGCAGTAAGGATATTTTTTTTAGTTATCTATTACGGAACAACCGTAAAAAGGAGGAGATATTATTACAAAATATAATGAAGTATATTATTTAGTCGGCTAACTAAATGAACAAAATAAAGGAGGATTTTTATGACAAATGAAAAAGACCTCTTGACCGTATTAATGAATCTTTATGCAAAACAAGAACATATAAAGATCAAATTTAAAATTATAAAGAAAGAGGGAAAAAATGAATAAGAAATATGTTTTAAAACCTTGGGTAAAATATGCCATTGGTTTTATAGTAATTTTTATTTTACTATTACAATTAATACTTATAAATAACAAGTTAAATAAACTAATTAATAAAGATGATAGAACAACAGTAGTATTGGAAATGAGGTGTAAGGATGGACAATAAAAATCTTACATTTCCTGAGATACCTGTTAAGGAAACAAAAATAGATTATAAAAGCATAATAAGTTTACAAAAAAAGAAAAATGCAGTTAGAAAAGAATTGCATGAAAGGGGAATACTTCCTAAAGGTGCTCATAATGATTATGACAATTATGACTATTTTAGTGAAGCCCAATATAAAGAATTATTTACTGAACTATTTAGTAAACATGGAATAGAGCTAATTATTGATGAATCAGACTACGGTACATTCGATGGAACAGATAAACAACCATTCGGAAGAGTAGTGACATTAGCCTGTACCTTAATTGATATCGATACAGGATATTCAGAAACAAGTAGACATACAGGAGAGGGATTAGACAGAGGAGATAAAGCAGGATATAAAGCCACAACAGGAGCTATTAAAAAGTTTTTATCTTCCACTTTCTTAGTAGCTACAAAGGATGATCCTGAAAGAGAGGATGACAAACCTGTTAGCAAAAAGACTTACAGTAAGACTACAACAAAGGTTACAAAACTGCCTACAAATTGCATTACAAGAGGTCAACTTGCTATGATTAAATCTTTATTCAAAGATAGCAAAGAAGAGTTAAAAGAAATGATGACTCCATATAAGAAAAAGAAAATAGAAGAACTCACTATGGAAGAAGCATCACAAATAATCGAAACAAAGAAAGGAACAGGTAAAGATGAATAATTTAATAACTATAGAAAATGAGAAACCAATACTAAAAGAAGATATGGTTTTAAAAGTAATAGAAATAGAAGATAAGATCAAAAAACTAAAGAATATACAAGATGAATATAAAAAACAAATAATGGGTGCTATGGAAGAAAAAGGTGTAATTAAGATCCTAGATGATGTATCAGGACTATCAATTACATACATTGAAGCCAAAGAGAATCTTGAAAAGTTTAATCAAGCTAAATTTAGAGAAGAGCATCCTGATTTATTTGATGAGTATGTAACTCTAGATGGTAAAAAATCAGCCTACATAACAATCAAGATAAAATGATTGAAAGTTGGGAAATTGCAGGAGGATTACTTGAATATATAGATGAAACACACACATATCTATACGATGGAGTAATTCTTCCTAGCATAACTCAAATATTAAAGATTAAGTTTGGTAATAAATACAATGGAATTTCAAAAGAGGTATTACAGAAAGCATCTGAAAGAGGAACAATGGTACATCAGGCAATTGAAGATTATGAAAAGAGAAATATAGACAACCCTGATATAAAAGAGTTAAGAAACTATAAGTTCTTAAAAAACAGATTCGGATTCGAATGCCTAGAGAATGAAATACCAATAGTATTATTCTTAGATAACAAACCTGTATGTGCAGGAAGAATAGATCTAATTTTGAAAGAAAAGGATCAGATCGGTGTGGCTGATATAAAAAGAACAAGTAGCTTTGATAAGGAATATGTAGCATACCAAACTAATCTATACCGAATAGGATATCAACAATGTTATGGCACAGAAATAACATTCCTACGAGGAATACACCTAAGGGATGATGTAAGAAAGTATATATCATTACCAATAAATGAGGATATGAGTTTAATGCTTGTAAAAAAATATTTAGAAGAAAGGAAAAATAATAATGAATAGAATTGAATTAACAGGAAGACTAACAGCTGAT
This sequence comes from uncultured Caryophanales bacterium, assembly GCA_946414975.1. The sequence goes on from CAMKQS010000009.1 coordinate 22,970, forward strand.
CCTGAATTAAGATATACAGAAAGCAATAAAGCTTATACAAGATTTTCATTAGCAGTAAATAGAAACTTTAAAAATAAAGATGGAGAATATGATGCTGACTTTTTCAATATTGTTGCATGGGATAAAAGAGCAGAAGTAATATGTAACAATGTTAAAAAAGGTCATAGATTTGGAGTCGCAGGAAGACTGCAAACTACAAGATATGAAAAACAAGATGGAAGCATTGGATATCAAACTGATGTAATAATAGAAGACTTTGACTTTTTAGAATCAAAACCAAGAGAGGATGCTCCTGCACCTGATTATCCTGAAGCAGAAGAGGATCCATTCGCTGACTTTGGAGATAGTGTCGAAATATCAGATGATGACCTACCATTTTAATGAGAACAATAGCTATAGTAAAGCAGGTTTTTAGAAATATAAATAAACAAATGCTTTTAGTAGAGAACCAACAATTAGATCTAGATTTAGATCTAAACAAAGAATATGTATTTGAAATAAAAGAAGTAAAGAGTAAAAGAACAATTCAACAGAATAAGTATATGTGGGCTCTAATTCACGAAATAGCACACCACGAATCAATGAATCAAACCGAAGTAGAAATATATTCATTAGCATTAGAAGAAGCAAATGCAAAGTACATCTACCTATTAGGAACAAAAGATGTTGAAGATGAATTAAAAAAGAATTTTAGAGCTGTCAGAGTAGTAAGACCTACAGTAGAGAATGGGAAAGAATTTATAGTGTATAAATGCTTTGTAGGAACATCAAAGATGGATACAAAGGAAATGACTAAGGTATTGGATATCATTGTAGCATGGGCAGAAGAATTAGGAATAGAAACAAATGAAGAGTATATTACAGAATAAAAAGAAATGTTTTATATGCTCAAAGCAAGTTGATATTCAGGATCATCACATATACTTTGGTTCTGCCAAAAGAAAGATAAGTGAAAAGAACGGTTTTAAAGTCTGGCTATGCCGAGAACACCACCAGGGAACATTCGGTGTACATGGAGCCAAAGGACACGAAATAGATTTATATTTAAAGAAAACCTGCCAATTAAAATACGAAGAAACACATACGAGAGATGAGTTCATAGATCTAATTGGTAGAAATTATTTATAGGAGGAAGTCATGGACAATAGTGTAATTATAACAATCGTAATATGCATTACAATCATAATTATTTGCTTGTTAAACAAGAAAGAAAAATAAGAGAGGTGATGTGTAATGGAAGAACAAGTCTATAGTTATTTAATTACTAAACATGTAGGAAAAGAAAACCTTATAAAGAATGCTGATTTAAGGAAAAGATTTAATATTCGTAGTGATAAATCAATGAGAAAAGTAATTCAAAATATAAGAGAGGATCAAAGATTTTATTTAATAGTCGGAAGTATAAGTGGTAAAACCGGAGGCTTTTATATTTGCCAAACAGAAGAAGAAATGGAAGAAACCATAAATAATATAAAACACAGAGCAAGTCAGATGTATAAGATGTGTCATATATTAGAATGGAAAAAGGAAAAGACTACTAATGGGTAAAATAGGAGGATTTACATTTTTTAGTAGTTATCATGAAAGCCTTAAGGATTTAGAATCAGAAGATAGAAGAGAATTATTAGAAGCAATAGTAGATTTTGTATTCGATGACATAGAACCTGAATTATCAGGATTTAAAAGAACAATATGGACACTAATGTTACCTAATCTAACTACCAGCAAAAACAAATCAAAAAATGCTCAAAAAGAACCAACAAAAAATCAAAAGAAAATCAAATCAAAATCAAAAACAAAACAAAAAGGAAACAATGACCTTCTTGAGGATAAGGAAAGAAAAGAAGAGAATAAGGAAAGAAAAGAAAAAGAAAAAGAAGAGGGAGATAATTCTTGTTATACAACAAGAAGTATATACGAGTTTGTTGAAGAAAACTTCGGAAGACCTCTATCTCCAATTGAGTTCGAAAAAATTGAATCATGGATGGAAGACTACGATCAAGAAATAATAAAATATGCAGTATTGAAAAGTGTACTATATAACAAAAGAACATTTAACTATGTGAATGGAATACTCAGAAATTGGAAAACAGCAGGGCTTAGAACTCTTCAAGAAATCAAAGACAATGAAGATAAAATGTTAGAACCTAAATTTAATAATCCTAAGCCAGATTTATTTGATTTTGATTGGTTAGGAGAAGATGATGAATAAAAGGGAACTTTCAAAATATTACTATATAACTCTAGAAATAAGAGAATTAGAAGAAAGAATAGCAGTAGTTGAGAATACTATCGTTGGAAGTTCTAAATTAACAGGTATGCCACGAGGTAGTGGAAAATCGGATCCGGTAAATAAGACAACGGAATTACTTATTACTTTAAAAAGTAAACTTGAGAAAAGAAAAGCAGAAGCTATGACAAAGCTAATACAGATTGAAGAATATATATCTGAAATAGAAGATTCAGAGGTAAGATTAATTTTTTCTAAAAGATATATTGAATTAAAAAAATGGGAACAAATAGCTGATGAACTATATATGTCATTAAGTACAGTTCATAGAAAGCATAGCAACTACTTGGAGAGGAATAAACATGATACAGAACATTAGCAGATATGTAAAATTATTACGAAAGTATAATAAACTAGAAACGGAATATGAAACACTAAAAGAGGAAGTCAAAGAGGAATGCTTTAAAACAATTCTTGAAAAGTTAGGAGAACCATTAGAATTGAAAAGACTTAGAGAGGAAAACAGGAGATTAAGAATAAAAGTTAAAGAGTTAAAAAGGAAGATTAAATTATAATATTAAAAAAATCTTCTTTTTTTATGTTATAATAATTATAGAGGTGGTATTATGGGATTATTTGATGACTTATTTGGTAATGATAAAAAGAAAAGTCAACAAGCATTTGGATTATTTTCATTTATGAATGAACAACAAAAAGATAATAATTCTGAATACACTGATGAAGAACTTGATAATTATGGATTAGAAGATTGGCAAAAGGAAGAGGTTAAAAAGGGAAATTATGATCCATGGAACTTTGAAGAAGAAGATCTTGAAGAAGATGATTATTATTCGGAAGATGACTAGGGAGTGATAAAATGAAATATGAAAAATTAAGAAATAGTGCATACGAGGGAGAAAAATTTGAAACTTTAAAAAGTGGAAATGTTTTATTAGAAATAAAGAGGAGATTCCTAGAAAATCCAAATAAAGATATGTTTGTTTCATTAGTTGACTGCCTAACTGATTCTTTGGTATATATTCCAATGAATGCAATAATATCTGAAAAGAATGCCGAAATAATGAAAAACAGTAAAGTCGGAGATGAAGTTCAACTAGCTGAAGATTTAAGAATGGTGCCAGACTATTTGCAAGATCCTGAGGGTAAATTATATCTTCCAATTTTTACTCAGGAAGAACAAGTTGACAAAGAATATCACGATCAATTCTCAGGAGTATGGATACATATAAGTGAAGCAATAGATTTGTATAGACATCCTAGAGAAAAATTATCAGGAATAATACTTGATGCACAAACTCAGCCATATATTTTCACAGAAAATATGATTAAAGTAATTGAAGATATAATGGAATTAAAAGAACATGATTTAGAAAAAGAATAAAATGACACACTATGACACACTCAATAGTGATATAATGTTAATATAGGAGATTACCTAAAGGGTAGTCTTTTTTTGTGAAATAAAAAGGATGTGAATAGGATGCTAAAAACCTGCTCAATATGTGGAAAGATACATGACTTCAATAAGGTATGTAAGAGAAAGAAACCACAAAAGAAGACAGAAGCTAACAAGTTCAGGAAGACTAATAAGTGGACAGAAAAGAGCCGAAGTATCAGGCAGAGAGATAAGTATCTATGTCAGGTATGCATAACAGATAAGTACAATACTAATTACAGATACACCTATAAGGATCTAGAAGTTCATCACATAGTACCACTAGAAGAAGACTATTCAAAAAGATTAGATAGTAATAACTTAATAACATTGTGTAGGTATCATCATGAGATGGCAGAATCAGGACAGATACCAAGAGAAGAATTGCAAGAAATGGTAGCCGGAAAATAAACAATCCCCCCACCATCAACAGCAGTTCTTTTTATTTTTTTTCAAGACCGACCAGCCACCTACATTCACACCGTTTTATTTTTTCCGTGAGTTTTTTGGAAAATGGAGGATACAGAATGAGAAGATATGAAAATGTAAAAATAGAAAAATTAAAGCCATATGAGAATAATGCAAGAACTCATAGTGAGGAACAGGTAGAGAAAATAGCTAATTCAATTAAAGAGTTTGGATTTATAAACCCTGTAATAATTGATAGTGACTATGGAATCATCGCAGGACATGGAAGAGTATTAGGAGCTCAAAAGTTAGGAATGAAAGAGGTACCGTGTTTATTCGTTGAGGATCTAACAGAAACTCAGAAGAGAGCATACATACTAGCAGATAACAAATTAGCTCTTGATGCAGGATGGGATGATGAAATATTAAAGCAAGAAATAAAAGCATTAGATGATTTGAACTTCGATGTATCAATAGCAGGATTTGATATAGAAGACTTTGACTTCACACAATCCGATATTGAGTTCGAAGAAGATGATTATGATGTAGAAGAAAAACTACCTGAAATACCAAAAGCAAAATATGGAGATATTTATCAGTTAGGAAACCATAGAGTTATGTGTGGAGATAGTACAAGTGCAGAAGACATAGATAAACTTACAGCAGGAGCAGTAATGGATTTATGTGTCACAGATCCACCATACAATGTTAACTATGGCTCAATAAATGAATCAGGATATGGTAAAGAGAGAGATAACGGAAATAAAATACTAAATGACAATATGGATGATGAATCGTTCTATTTCTTTTTATTTGCTTTTTATGAACAAATGCTAAGAGTATTGAAAGAGGGAGGAGCATATTACATATTCCACTCAGATACAGAGGGTTATAACTTCAGAAAAGCATTAAGAGATGCAGGAGGATTAGTAAAACAAAATCTAATATGGGTAAAGAATGCATTAGTATTAGGTCGTCAAGATTATCAATGGAAACATGAACCATGTCTATATGGATGGAAAGAGGGAGCAGGACATTACTTCATAGAAGATAGAACACAGACTACTGTGTTTGAAGATAAAGCTGACTTAGATAAATTATCTAAAGAAGAACTAAAAGAAATGATAGAAGATATCCTAGCAGATAAAATACCTACAACAGTAATCCATGAAGATAAACCATTAAAGAATGATATACATCCGACAATGAAACCAATTAGATTAGTATCAAGACTAATTAAGAATAGTAGTAAGTCAGGAGAAAATGTAATTGATTTCTTCGGAGGATCAGGATCCACATTAATAAGTTGTGAACATTTAGGAAGAAATTGCTACACAATAGAATTAGATCCTAAGTATGTTGATGTAATTATAGATAGATGGGAAACATTAACAGGTAAGACAGCCGTTAAGATAGTTGATGGAATAGAAAGTGAGGTGGAATAATGATAGAAAAAGTAAATCCAAGTCATCCTGATAAGATAGCAGATAGAATAGCAGGAGCTATTGTTGATTTAGCATATACCAAGAATAAAAATCCTAAGGTAGCAGTAGAGGTGCTGATAGGACACGGAGTATGTCATATCATAGTAGAAACATCTGAAAAGTTTACTAACCACGAAATAAAAAGAATCGTAGATCGTATAGCAGGAGCTGTTGAATTAGATCTAAAAGTAGTAAAACAAGATGAGCATTTATCAAAGAATCAGGATGGAAAGATAAGATGTGGAGATAATGGAATATTCAAAGGTGTGCCATTAACAGAAGCAGAAATAAAATTATCAAGCTATGCCAAAGACATATATGCTAAGAATCCATTTGATGGCAAATACATCTTAGATGGAGATAAGTTAATAATATGCCAAAGTAATACAGATGAAGATGATATCTATGAAGAATATCCACAGGCAATAGTTAATCCATTAGGATATTGGACGGGTGGAATAAATGTAGATACAGGAGCTACAAATAGGAAGTTAGGATCCGACATGGCTCAATCAGTAACAGGTGGAGGATTACATGGCAAAGATTTATCTAAAGCAGATGTATCAGTGAATATATATGCATTTAAGAAAGCACAAAAGACAGGAGAAACAGTAAGTCTATCATGTGCAATTGGAGATGAATATATAGATGGGAAACCATATGAAGAAATAGTTGCAGAAGCAAGAGATTATATTAAAAGTATCGGTGGCTTTGAAAAGTTTGCTGAGTGGGGATTATTCTAATGAATAAAATGTCGTTAAATGAACAAGCTCAGGAAATACTAAGAATAGCAGAACAGCACGGAGTAGAACAGAACTTCTTCTTCCTAACGACATTTAAAAGATATCAAGTTCAATTACAAATCCTTAATGACTTAGAGAAGACAATTAAGGAAGATGGAACATTGGTAACAAAAGAATATGTTAAAGGAAGAAAGAATGTCTATTCACATCCTGCAATTTCTGACTATAACAGAACTACCGACAGTGCCAACAAAACAGTTAGCACACTAATGAAAATAATAATCTCATTAAGAAAAGATGATGTAACCGAAGATGATGATCCACTGCTACAAATAATAGCAGGTGGAAAGTTTGAAAAATAAAGCATACGACTATGCTAAGAACATAGTTAGTAAAAAGATTACAGCACCTAAGTATGTAATAAAACAATGTAAGCAATTCATCAAAATAGCTGATGATAAGGATCCTAAATATGTAATCAATAAAACAAAAGTAAATCAAATAGAAGCCATACTTAAATTGTTGATAATGCCAAAAGGATTAAAAGCAGGTCAAACAATTTATGAATGCTCTTGTGGATATCAATGGGTGTTTTATATTTCAATTCTATGTGTTGTCTATCGAGATAATCCTGAAAAGAGAAGATACGAAACAGCTATTCTAGAAATAGCAAGAAAGAATTTTAAAACTTATACAATAGCAACAATCTTCATATTGTTGTTTTTAATTGAACCAAAGTATTCTAAATTCTATTCGGTAGCTCCTGATGGATCACTATCAAGAGAAGTTAAGACAGCCATAGAAGAAACATTAAAATCAAGTCCATTGATTTATCTACACAAAGATAGTAGAAGATTTAAGATACTAAGAGATTACATACAATTCAATATTACGGAAAGCAGATATTATCCATTAAATTATTCATCAAGTAGGATGGATGGAAAACTACCAAATGTATTCTTAGCCGATGAGGTTGGAGCATTACCAAATCCATATGCAATAGAATCCATGAGGTCAGGTCAATTAAATATTTTAAATAAGCTAGGATGTATCATATCAACGAAATATCCTACATTTAATAATCCATTTGAAGATGAGGTTGGATATGCAAAAAGAGTATTGGATGGAATAGAACCTGATGAAACAGTATTCGCACTTTTATATGAACCAAATGAGGATCTAATACAAAAGTGGGCTACTAATGATGATGTATTGAAACAGGCGAATCCGGTAGCATTAGAAATACCTGAGATATGGGAAGACTTGCTAAAGAAAAGAGCCAAAGCAATAGCAGTAGAGTCAGTAAGAGAAAACTTTCTTACTAAGCACTGTAATATCATCTATCAGGGAATGGGAACAGAAAGCTACATTGATATAAATGAAGTAATGAGTTGTAAGGTCGCCAAGATAGATTGGACAGGAAAAAAAGTCTATATTGGAGTAGACTTAGCAATGACTAATGATAACTGTGCAGTGGCAATGGTTTCTGAAGAAGACAATGAGATTTTAGCAGATGTTATAGCATTTATACCTGAGGGAAGAATAGAAGAAAAGAATAAGTTCGAGAGAATCGACTACAATGAATTTATTAAGACAATGAAATGTATTGCATGTGGAAATAGAACAGTTGATTACGGAGTCATAGAAGATTTTGTATTCAGTATAGAAGAAAAATACAAAGTAACTGTTGTAGCAATAGGATACGATAGATACAATGCATTATCTTCAGCTCAAAAGTGGGATAAGAAATATGTAACTACAGAGGTAAGACAACATAGTGATACATTACATAGTCCAACAAAATTATTGTATGAGAAAATCTTGGATCGTAAATTTAGATATGAAGAAAATAAACTATTAGAAATAAACTTTGAAAATGCACGATGCACTTACGATACTAATATGAACAGATACATAACAAAGAAAAGAAGTCAGGGAAAAGTCGACATGGTAGTAGCACTAATAAATGCAGTTTACTTACTACAACAGGATGTATTCCTAGAAAATGATGACTTCTTCGTACAAGTAATAGAATAGGAGGTGGAAACATGGGATTATTTAGTTTTAGAAAAAGAGAAGAAACTCAAATAGTGAATCCGACAGAAACGGTCAATGATGTTTTACTTAAAGCTATGCTAAAGGGAGAAAAAATAGATAAAGAGAAAGCACTATCACTACCTGCTGTATCAAGTGCAGTAGATAGGATATGTAATACCATAGCAATGATACCAATTAAACTTTATAAGGAAACGATAGATCCTGAAACAGGAAAGAAAAAAGTTGAAGAGGTCAAATCAGATCCTAGAATAAAAATGCTTAATGTGGAGAGTGGAGATACCTTAGATGCCTTTCAAATGAGAAAAGCATGGGTGCAAGATTACTTGCTAGATAAAGGTGGATACCTATTCATAGAAAAAGCAAAAAATAAATTTAAGAGTTTAAGATATGTCGATGCAGAAAATGTAACAGTAAATACTAACTTTGATCCAATATTCAAAGATATAACTTACATGGTACAGGGAAAGACATATGAAACATTTAACTTTCTTACAATCCTAAGAAGCACCAAGAACGGTGGATCTAGCAGAAGCATAATAAGTGAGGTATCATCTGCGATAGAAAATGCATACCAAACATTATTGTATGAGCTAGGATTAGTAAGAACCGGAGGAGCTAAAAAAGGTTTTATAACTTCTCAAAGAAAATTAGGAGAAAAAGAAATAGCCATGTTAAAGAAAGCATGGGCTAATTTGTATTCAAATAAAAGTGACAATGCCATAGTGCTTAATGAGGGTATGGATTTCAAAGAGGGTTCAAGTACAACAGTTGAACTTCAATTGAATGAGAGAAAGAAAACATTACAGGAAGAAATTGATAACATATTTCATAATAAGCCAAACTTTGATGAATTTATGAAAGAAGCAATAATGCCGATCCTAACAGCTATTAAAACTGCTCTCAATAAAGACTTTTTACTCGAGAAAGAGAAAGAGTCTTTTTATTTTGAATTTGATACTCGTGAAATTATGAGAGGAAATATCAAAGAAAGATACGAAGCATACAAAGTAGCATCTGAAACAGGATGGATCAGTAAGAATGAAATAAGATACCTAGAAGACTATGACAGCATTGATGGATTAGATGTAATAACACTTAATCTTGCCAATGTTGTATTCGATATAAATACAGGAAAGTATTATACACCGAATACGAATGCCTTAGTCGATATGGAATCAAAGAATGGAGGTGGTAAAGATGAAAGTGGAAGTCAGGAACAACAAGATAATAATTGATGGCTATGTAAATGCAGTTGAAAGAGAATCCAAAGTTCTATATGACACTCGAGGAGAGTTCATAGAAAAGATACGAGCCGGAGTCTTTCAAAAAGCATTAGAGAGAGCCGACAATGTTAGAGTGCTCTTAGATCATGATCAGGATCGAGAACTAGCAGATACCAAATCAGGTAAAGCTAAACTCTATGAAGACAATATCGGATTAAGAGCCATTGTTGAGATAGAAGACACAGAGGTAATTGATAAAGCTAAGAACAATAAACTTCGTGGATGGTCATTTGGATTTTTATGTAATAAAGAAGACAGAAAAACAAATGAAGATGGAATCGAAGAAAGAGTTGTTAGAGATTTAGATCTGTTAGAGGTATCAATTATCGATGACAGAAAATATCCTGCATATATCGGTACAAGTATCGAGATGAGGGATGATGAAGTAAAAATTGCTGAATATAGAAATGCAGACTTCAGCAAGATAGAAATTAGGGATGAGCCTGAACAACAACCTGAAAAGGAAGTTGAAAAAATAGATTATTCAGATTATGAAGAAAGATTAAAGAAAGCAAAGGAGAGGATATAAATGAATCTAAAAACATTAACTGAACAAAGAGCTGATAAGCAAACTGAAATGGAAACATTATTAAACAAAGTAGAGGGAGAACAAAGAGCCTTTACTGATGAGGAGAATGAATTATTCACTCAATTAGAAACTGATATTCAAAATATCACTAATACAATTGAAAGTATTAAAAAAGGTCGTGAATTAACAGAAGAACCTGATGAAGAAGAAAAAGAGGAAAAGAAAGAGGAGGAAGAAGAAGTGAAAGAAAACGAAGAAAGAGCTTTAAATGAAGAAAAAGCATTCGAAAGATATATTCGTGGAGTATTAACTGAAGAAAGAGCTGATACTAATCTAACAGTAGGAGATAACGGAGCAGTAATTCCTGAATCAATTGCTAAAAAGATTATTAAGAAAGTTTATGATATTTCACCAATATTAGAAAAATCTACTAAGTACAATGTTAAAGGTAAATTAGAAATACCATATTATGCTGAAACTAATAGTGCAAAAGTAAACATGGCAT
>CAMKQS010000010.1 GCA_946414975.1 uncultured Caryophanales bacterium
TTATAACACGTTTATTTAAACTTAGCAATAACTTAATTTTATTTTTTGTTTCTTAACTTAATTTTATTTTTTGTTTCTTATATTGCTTATCGCTTTTATTAATGCTATTTTACCGTATGAATACGTTAAAGAGCCCTGTTGATATACTATATATGGATCTTTTAAAGGCCCATCACACGATATTTCTATAGAACTTCCTTGTATAAATGACCCTGATGCCATTATTATTTTATCGGAATATCCTGGCATGTCATACGGTTCAGGTAATACATATGAATCAATTGCTGATGCCATTTGTATTCCTTGACAATATTTAATCATTTTTAATTCATCACGGAATATAATACTCTGAACAATATCTACTCTTTCATCATTATACTTTGGAATTACTTCATATCCTAGTTCTTCCATTACTTTACTAGTTAGTATTGCAATTTTTAAGGCAGATGCTACTGCACTAGGAGCAAAATAAATTCCTTGTATCAATTGTTTATTTATTCCAAGAGATGGGCCTACCAATTTTGCTTCTCCAGCTACATTAAGTCTTTCACTACATAAATGAATTAAATCTTTTTTACCACATATATATCCACCATTAGGAGCTATTCCACCCCCTAAATTTTTTATAAGTGAACCAATAATTATATCAGTACCTACTTCTAAAGGCGTTTTTCTTTCTACAAATTCACAATAACAGTTATCCACCATTATAATAATTTTATTGTTTATTTTTTTTACTAATGAAGCTACTCTTTTTATTTTTTCAATACTTAAGCTTTGTCTAATGCTATAACCTCTAGAACGCTGTATATATACTACTTTTACTTTATGTTTATTTAAGAATTTTTCTATTTTATCATAAGAAAAATCACCATCAACTAAATCAATTTGTTTATAATTTATTCCAAATGCTTTTAATGAACTTGCATTATCTTTTAATCCAATTACTTCATCTAATGTATCATATGGTCTTCCACTTATTGATAATATGGTATCATTAGGTCTTAAAATTCCAAATAAGGCAGTTGATATAGCATGTGTTCCTGATATTATCTGACTCCTTACTAAACTATCTTCTCCGCCTAAAATCATACTAAAAACTTTTTCTATCTTGTCTCTACCAACATCATCATATCCATATCCAGTTGTTCCTGTAAAATCTGTTTCACTGACTTTACATTTATTAAAAGCATTCAACACTTTTAAGCTGTTATATTCACATAATCTATCTATTTTTTTAAATTCTTTATCTAATTGTTGCTCACTTTTTTTTATTAAATCAACAACTTCCATATGTTCCTCCATCAACTCTAATTATACTATTGTTTATATAACTAGCATCATCACTTGCAAGAAAATATATTACGTTTGCAATTTCACTAGGCTCTGCAAATCTTTTTAAAAATATATTTTCACATTCTTCTTCTATCATTTCATCATCAATATTCTTATTCATATCAGTATTAACCCATCCTGGAGAAACAGCATTAATACGAATACCAGGACTTAGTTCTACTGCTAAATTATGTGTTAGGGAAATAACACCAGCTTTTGAGGCATCATAATCGAGGCTATATGGATAGTAAGCATTCATTCCTGTATTAGATGCAACATTAATAATACATCCTGTTTGCATATACTCGCTAACACATTTACTAACAAGATATGTTCCAATTAAGTTTACATCTATAACTCTTTTAAAATCATCCATATCTTTCTCAAATGGTAGAGAATCACAGGATATCCCAGCGTTATTTACAAGACAATCAATTTGTCCAAAATTCTTTATAATATCATCAATCATATTATTTACTTCTAACTCATTTGCAACATCACATTTTTCAAGTATACATCTGACATTATATTTTAAAATTAGTTCTTTTGTTTCATTAGCTGACACATCATCACTATAATAATTAATAACAATATCATATCCGTTTTCTGCAAATTTTAATGCAGTAGCTCTACCTATACCTTTAGACCCCCCAGTTATTAAAACTACCATAACTTCACCATCCTATATTATATTATAAAAAAAAAACAGTAATTAATCAACAATATTTTTTAGCACTCACGCTTGACAAGTGCTAATTTTAGTGTATAATGTTATTAGAGGAGGGATATTATGAATATGAATAATCCATATCAAGAAAATATTGAAAATGCTTTAGAAAAATATGGAAGAGATATAGTAGCAGCAGTTAAAGACGGAAAAACTGATCCTGTTATTGGTAGAGATGAAGAAATTAGAAATGTTACTAGAATACTTTCTCGTAAAACGAAAAACAATCCAGTTTTAATTGGTGAACCTGGAGTCGGTAAAACAGCAATAATAGAAGGACTTGCACAAAGAATTGTAAAAGGTGATGTTCCTAATAGTTTAAAAGGGAAAACAATTTGGGAACTTGATTTAGGAGCATTAATTGCTGGAGCTAAGTTTCGTGGAGAATTTGAGGAAAGGTTAAAAGCTGTTTTAAAGGAGATCAAAGAATCTAATGGAGATATAATTTTATTTATTGATGAAATACACATGATTGTTGGTGCTGGCGCAGAAGGTGCAATGGATGCTGGTAATCTACTTAAACCAATGCTTGCTCGTGGTGAAATATTATGTATTGGTGCAACTACACTTAACGAATATAGAAAGTATATTGAAAAAGATGGTGCACTAGAAAGAAGATTCCAAAAAGTATTAGTAAAAGAGCCAACTGTACTAGATACAATCACAATATTAAGAGGCTTAAAATCAAGATTTGAAGTATATCACAAAGTAACTATTAAAGATAGAGCTTTGATTGCAGCTGCAACCTTATCAGATAGGTACATTACTGATCGATTCTTACCAGATAAAGCAATTGATTTAGTTGATGAGGCATGTGCTACTATAAAAGTACAAATGGAATCAGTGCCAACAGAACTAGATACATTAACTAGAAAAATTATGCAATTAGAAATTGAAAAGGAAGCTTTAAAAAAAGAAAAAGATGAAATATCAAAAGCTAGAATAGATGATATTAATAAAAAATTAGATGAATTAAAAGAAAAAGAAAATAATTTAAGAAATGATTGGCAGGAAGAAAAAGAAATTAATAATCTAATTAATAAGAAAAAAGAAGAAATAGAAAAAGCAACTATTGATTTAGAAAAAGCCGAAGACGAATATGAGCTTGAAAAAGCTGCAATATTACGTCACGGAACAATTCCTAAATTAAATAAAGAACTAGAAGAATTACAAAAGAATAACAAAAATAATATTTTAAGTGATTCTGTAGATGATGAAGATATTGCTAAAATAATATCAAAATGGACTTCTATTCCTATAAGTAAATTAGTTGGTGGTGAAAAAGAAAAATTAGTTAATTTAGAAACTAATTTACATAAAAGAGTAAAAGGACAAAACGAAGCATTACATATTGTTAGTGAAGCAATAATTAGATCTCGTGCTGGGATTAAAGATCCAAATAGACCTATTGGTTCATTTATATTTTTAGGACCTACTGGTGTAGGTAAAACTGAAGTTGCAAAAACTTTGGCTGAAGAATTATTTGATGACGAAAGACATATGGTACGTATTGACATGAGCGAATATATGGAATCTCACTCAGTAGCAAGATTAATTGGGGCTCCTCCAGGATATGTTGGATATGATGAAGGCGGACAATTAACTGAAGCAGTTAGAAGAAATCCTTATAGCATTATTTTATTTGATGAAATTGAAAAAGCACATAAGGATATATTTAATGTTTTACTTCAAATATTAGATGATGGACGTATTACCGATTCACAAGGTAGAACTGTTGATTTTAAAAATACAATTATAATTATGACATCTAATATAGGTAGTGATTATATTCTTGATAACAACGAAAATTCAAAAAAACTTATTGAGCAAGAATTACATATGACATTTAAACCTGAATTTTTAAATAGAGTTGATGAAATTATAACTTTTAATCCATTAACTAAGGATATTTTATATAAAATATTAGATAATCAAATATTAGATATAAATAAACGTCTTTCTAATAAGCATATTAGCATTGACTTAACAATTGATTGTAAAAATAACATTATAGAAAATGCTTATAATCCAATATATGGGGCAAGGCCACTAAAAAGATATTTAAGTAAAAACATTGAATCATTAATTGCTAATTCTATTATTAAAGATATTGTAAAACCAAATTCTAATATATTAATAGATTATAAAAATAATAATTATATTATTTCAAATTAGTAAAAAAAGTATAGATAATACAAAATCTATACTTTTTTTAGAGAATAGGAACTATCTTTTTTGTTCCTTAATTAATTTTGCTTGAACAACTATTCTATTACCATTAAAATCTAAACAAGTAGATAATGTTAATAATTTATCACTAGTATTTAAATCTGTTTGAAAATCATATATACTACGTGATAACATAGTATCTAAAAACTTTTGATATGAATCATCATTTTCAAACGTATGAGTTAAATAGTAAGATTCACTAGGAATTGTATATATTGATACAATTTGCCATAATGTATTCTTTTTTTCGGTTGATAATTTTATTATCTGATTTTCTTTATTAGTATACCATGATTCATCTAATACTTTATCTAACGAACCAAACATTACCTCTTCAACTCTACCATGTCCATAAATAACAGTATTTTTTTCAAATTTATTAAAATCAGATTTATAATCAGCAAATAACCATCCTGCTACATTATATGTACCATCAAATGAATGATTAAGATAATAACTATTATCCCCACCTTGAACAAAAGGATAATTAACATTTGTATTATTTACATATATCCATCCCTTTGTATCTGGATTTATTTTCTTTAACTCTGAAAAGTCAACACTAATCATAGTAGTTTTCATATAATTCCAGTAATCTTCACCATATTTATATCCATATTCATCACCAGTTATTTCTGGAATTTCTGTTGTATTAAAAGCAGCCTGTTCTTCAATATTAGTTTTTTCAATAATATTTTTCATTATATGAGTTGATTTAGTGTCTTCATTATGCCAGCTTAGTAATGTGATACCACCAAACAAAAACGATGTAATACAAATTATAAGTAAAATAAAATACTTATTAAATATTATCTTTTTCTTTCTTTTTCCATATATTTGTTTATCAACTAATTCCTTTATATTCTTATCAGTTTTTATTTTTCTACTATTTAATGAATCAATTAGTTCATCAATTTTTCTTTTATAAGTTAAATCGCTAATTTCAAAGGCATTAATCCATCTATCATAAGGAGTATATATATCTTTATCATTAACTATATCATGTTTAAAATAAATATATTTTTTATTATCCTTACAAATAGCAAAATCATTACCATTTATATTAAAGGAATAAACTTTATTATATACTTTTCCATTATAAAGGCATAGTGAATTATTCATATATATCCCCCCTTTTTTTGACTCATATACTACCACAAATCTGGTTTATTTGCAAATTAAAAGGATTAAATAATTAATCCTTATTTTTGGTGTTTTAATTTATATCCAGCAAATGTTGCTGCAGCACCTGCAATAGCCATAATTGTTATTACAATCGCTACATTTCTACCTGCTGTATCAGGTGTTTTTGAATTATACATTACTACAGATGTTTCAACTTCTCCATTATCTCCAACACTAAATTTAATTACTTCATAACTTAAATCATATCCATTTGGTGCTTGAATTTCAGTTAATGTATATTCACCTTTTTTTAATTCTAAATAATGTGGTTCTGTTCCTGATACCCATCTATCAATCTCTTCACCTTTAGAATTTTTTAATACTAAAGTTGCTCCTGGCAATTCAGTTTTTGTTGATATATCTTGTTTACTAATTTTTACTTTATAGTATTCTTCTTTTACATTGTACATTACTACTTCTGTAACCTTATTATTAGCTTCTAAAACAAATTCAACAATTTCCTCAGTTAACTTATATCCATTTGGTGCTTGAACCTCAATTAATTTATATTTTCCTGGTTTTAAATTCTCTACATAATGTGGTTCTGTTTCTGATACCCATTTATCAATCTCATTACCCTTTTCATCAAGCAATGTAAGAGTTGCTCCTGGCAATTCCTTCTTTGATGATATATCTTGCTTACTAATTTTTAATTTTGTTACTTTTTTCTCTTTAGTAATATTTCCTTTTATTATTACATCTTTTGATTGATCACTTTTTTCATAATCATTTATAGTAACATTTTGATTTCCACTACCACATTCATATTTTTTTGCAATCTTAATAGTTTTGCTACCACTAACTTTTGCATCTACATTAACAGTTTCTCCATCTTTTACTGATGTTGAAGGTACAGTAACATAAAAGTCGTTTCCTTTTTGTTCATATGATACACCTTCTACTCCAGATACTGTTATTGTATATTTTTCTGATCCTGAAACAGTAACTTTATTAGATATGTATTTATCACCTTCTAATTTAAATGTTAATTTGTCAGTATTTACTGTAATATCAAAGTTCTTTTTTGCTTCGTTATAAGCATTAACAGCAGCATCATAAAAAGTAGTTGAACCAGATACCGTTCTAATATTATTTACAGGATCCTTTTCATAATCATATAAAAATTTATTTATAGCAAGTTCAGCATTATAATAATTTTGTTTGCTTGGTGCAGCATTATATTTTTCAATAATAGCTGCAATACCTGATGCAATAGGAGTATTCCATTGTGATGAACTTACAGTACAGCTAGATCCTACACCTTGTACCATAAAAGTAGTACAGAATGCTACACCATCATTATAGTGCTTGTAGTATAAATTAGGACCACCTTCAAAACTAATCAATTCATCGTGATTAACTCCCGATATACTATTTGGTACAGCATTTACACTGCTTATTCCAAGCATTGAAATAATACCAATCATTAAAACAACCAAAAAGCTTTTAATTCCATTTTTCATATTATATCCCCCTCGAACGGTTCATATAATATCACAAATAAAATATAAAGTCAATTTGTTTATTAGCTATTTTTAATTATTTTTCTCAATTTTTTTACATTTGCTTCTTCCATTTTAGTAAGTGGCAATCTCAACTCATCACTTGCAATTAATCCTAGTTCATATAATGCTGATTTTACAGGTATAGGATTTACTTCACTAAATAATATTTCACTATATATTATTGCTTTTTCATTTAATATTTGACTTTTATCATATTCTTTGTTTAAAAATGAAATGACAAGATCATGCATGTCTTTTGGAATAACATTAGCATTAACAGAAATAACACCAACTCCACCAAGTGCTAAAATAGGTAAAACCTGATTATCATTTCCTGAATAAACATCTAAATTTACATCATATTTACTTTTTAAATAACTAATCATTGAAATTTGCGAAATGTTACCACTGGCCTCTTTAATACCAACAATATTTTTATTATCTCGCGCTATTTCTATTGCTGTTAATGCATCTATATTAACACCTGTTCTACTTGGTACATTATACATTATTATTGGAATAGATACACTATCACTTATCATTTTATAATGCATTTTTAAACCTTCCTGTGTTGCTTTATTATAGTATGGCGTAACGACTAAAAGAGCATCAACTCCTAATTTTTCAATTTTTTTTGATAAATTAACTGCACTCTTTGTACAATTAGAACCAGAGCCAGCTATCACTTTTACTCTGCCATCAACATATTCAACACATCTTTTTATACATTCTATTTGTTCTTCATATGATAACGTAGAAGCTTCACCAGTAGTACCACATACAATTATGGCATCAGTTCCATTAGCTATTTGATATTCAATCAAATTTTTCATTGATTCATAATCTATCTTTCCATTTAAAAATGGAGTTACTATTGCTACTCCAGATCCTTTAAAAACACTCATTTTATCACCTCACTATATTTTATGAGTTTTGAATGTTTTATGTATCAAAAAAAGAAATCATATTGTTGATTTCTTAAATTTCATCTGGTGTCTCGCAGGCGATTCGAACGCCTGACCCTTTGATTAAAAGTCAAGTATTATTTGTTGAAATCATTGAGAAAAATGGCTCTTTTGTAGTCTACCAGTAGGGTACGGAAACGAACGGAGACGAACGGAGAGATACATGTGTGAAAAGCTACGTTTTTTATAGCTTTACAATGGTTTCTGTTTTACTTTATACAATGTTGTAAATGATAACAAAACATTTGATATTATTATATGTAATAAGAAAAAAAAGATAATCTTATAAATATTTGTAAGATTATTCTTCTTTTCTTTTCCTAATCAGATTTTTTTACTGAATATAAATAATAATTATTATTGTGCTTTTTAAATCTATAAACATACGTATCTAATAAATTTGCATTGTCTTTTGCATAGTTTTCTAATGCACTATAAAGTGAATCAACATTACTAGAATCTAAATTTTCAATATCGGTATATGAACTTTGAGCTAACTTATTCGTAACATTCTGTTTCTCCTCATCATATCTATCGGTACTTAATATTATACCACTAAATGTATTATCATCTGTTGGTCCATTCCAATATGCAAAAACCACTTTTGCATCTAATATTATATCATCATTATCCTTTTTAGCTGAGAAAACAGATACAGCAGAAGAGTTTATATGTGGTCCATATCCACAGCCTGTAACTTCATAGTATGATTTATCCCCTAACGTTCCATTCAAAACTTCAACTCGAGGACAAGCTCCTGCACCATCAAATCCATCATATCCGAATAAGTTTTCAAATGTTTCTTTTAATATTGCAACTCCTTCATCAGTAATTCGAATGCCATTATCTTTTGTAGTATCATCATTATCCAAATATTTTTGGTCAATTTTTGAGTTATTAAAAGCAATAGCACCCTTTATTTGATCAGAAATATCATTTTTTAGTACAACCTCTTTAGCACTATATGGTATAGCATTTTTAAGGTTTCCTGCTATAGTATATTTATTAATAGTGCTAACCAAACTCTTTACCAGTTCACTATTTACATCTATTTCTTCAGTAGTAATAATACCATCTTTCTTTTCTATCGTATTATTGGTTTTCTTACTTTCTCCTTTAACACCAAATAAATCCTTATCATATGCAATGAATGCACATAGTCCAATTATGACTATACTCAATATGACAATCACAATTATCAAACTTTTTTTATATACATCTTTCTATCTTTCTACCTTTCTACCTTTCTACCTTTCTACCTTTCTACCTTTCTACGATATATTTTAACATTAATAATATTTTTTTTCAATATATTTAATTAATATTAAAAAAATAGCGGAATTTAACCAAATATTTTTTCAAACGATTCCAGCAAGTTTGTAGTCTACTTGTAGTCTATGGAGGCAAACGGAGAGGTACATGTATGGATTTTAACATTTTTACAAAAATAAAGGAATCCCTTATAATCCTTGGAATTCCGAATGTTTAATCTGGTGTCTCGCAGGCGATTCGAACGCCTGACCCTTTGATTAAAAGTCAAATGCTCTACCTACTGAGCTAGCGAGACGTGTAATTATAAAAGATGGCTGCCTCGGCTAGATTCGAACTAGCGCATGCCACAGTCAAAGTGTGGTGCCTTACCGCTTGGCTACGAGGCAATAACCTTAAAAGTGGTGGAGGGAGATGGATTTGAACCATCGAACCCGAAGGAACAGATTTACAGTCTGCCGCGTTTGACCACTTCGCTATCCCTCCATAAATGGTGCCGGAAATAGGACTTGAACCCACAACCTACTGATTACAAGTCAGTTGCTCTACCAGTTGAGCTATTCCGGCATCTCTATATAATAAAAAATAAATGGTGGGCGATATAGGACTCGAACCTATGACCCCCTGCTTGTAAGGCAGGTGCTCTAACCAACTGAGCTAATCGCCCAATAAACACTGGACGTTATTAAATATACCATGCAAATAATTTTTTGTCAATAGAATTTTTAATTATTTTTTTGATTTTTTATTTTTTTCAAACTATGCTCAATCCATATAGGCAAATGATATGCAAGAGTCTTAAAACCAAGTGGTGTTTCCTTAATTTTATGTCTTTTAATTCTTTTTATTTTCTTATAATCTATATCCTTGATACTTAACTTAAGATGACCTTCTTCATCATCAATTTCTAATATTTTTACTGATATAACATCTCCTATATTAACATAATCAGTAATATCCTTTACAAAATTATTAGATATTTCAGATATATGAATTAAACCTGTATAATATTCATCAAAAGATACAAATACTCCATAGCTTTCAATTCCGGTTACAGTTGCTTTTACAATATTTCCTTTTCTATATTTAGACATAATCCCACCCGACTCATTATATCATATTTTTTATTATAAAAAAAGGCTTTACAAAACAAAACAAGTAGTCTATAATAACAACTGGTGATTGAAATGGAACAAGAAAAAGAAAAAATTATCGAAATAATTAATAAACTTAAACCTTTTTTAATTAATGATGGTGGAAATATTGAGTTTGTTAAATATGAAGATAATATTGTATATATAAAAATGATGGGTGCATGTGCTAATTGTCAAATGTTGGATGTAACTTTGAAAGAAGGAATTGAAGCAGCAATTATGAGTGAAGTAAAAAATGTTAGAGGTGTAATAAATGTAGCTTAAAAAGCTATATTTTTTTTAACCATTCAATTTCCGGAATATTATATTTTAAATGTAGATAACTATAAATTTCTTTTAACAATTCTTCATATTCACATATTTTATTACGAATATTTAACAATTTACTTTCTTTTGTTTCTTTATTAATAATTTCATCATATAAATCAAAATAATATGATGGATATAACATTCTTGCCATAAATAAAATTGCTTCATCAAAGCTATTTATATTATAGTCAATATAATTTTTTACACTAATTAATTGA
This sequence comes from uncultured Caryophanales bacterium, assembly GCA_946414975.1. The sequence goes on from CAMKQS010000010.1 coordinate 10,897, forward strand.
CTAAATCCCCCAAAAAAGCTGCTTTTAAAATATTCACAAATATCCCTTACTTTAGAATCTAAAATAATATTCGTTGGATTATAAAATTGTATATTTGTTTCATTTTTATATATTCTCTGATGGGAAATATAATACTCTATTTCATTATTTATATAATTAATAAGTGATATGGCATTTTCAGTAAGACCCTTATAATAGGAAAAAGAATTATAAAGTAATGGATAGCTTTTTTTTATTTGTTCTATTTGATATTCATAATAATCGATCTTCTTGCACCACAAATTATACCAATTACATCTTCCTCGACCATAATATAAACTACTGTTTATAATATCACTTAAATCTATCTCATACTTATTATTATCTATTTTTATAAGTAAATAATTATTATTATTTATATTTGTAATTATATTTTTTTCCTTGTTATATAATATTTTATAAACATAATAATTATTTTTAATTAAAAAATTATAAATATTTATTTTATTAATAAATTTAGAATCTACTAAACATAATAAATATAACTGATTATTATTACTAATAATATAATTATTTTTTCTTTTTATTATACTATCACATGAAATGCCATACAAATAATTAATTGAATTTTTGATTATTATCACCTCTAAAATAAAAGCTAATAGTCTTACTACTATTAGCTTATTGAATTATACTTTTTATCTGATTAATAATATTATTTAGATTGTTTATCTCATTTTGTAACTGTTCGTTTTTCATTACTTCTTCTTCATACATTTCTTTATAATTATTGCTATCTTGTTCTACTAAAGGTTCTTTAATATTTTCATTACTTTCTATCATATCTGTAGTCTCATTTGATTGACTAGGCTCATTCACAATATTGTTATCTACATTTTGATTAATAGAATTATCAACTACATTTTGTTCTACAACATCATTATTTTTGAAAATTCTATTATAAAGTCCAGCATCTAACTTAAATGTTCTACTATCTTTTACTTTTAAATTTTGTAGCATGGATATATCTAAATACATTACCTTAGGTTCAGTATTGTTTTGTTTTTCTGCAACAATATTTGTTATATCCTGTTTAACTAAATTATACTCGTTTTCATCAGTAACTTTCACACCCACTAAAAATCCTGTTGGAACTGGCCCGTTTGGTGTATTATTAACTTCCTGTAATATCTTTAAAATGTACAATACTATATGTCCTGATTCGTCAACTTCTCCCTTAGTATAAATAAAATAATAATTATTATTACTAACATAATATATTCCATCAACTACTACTTTATTACCACTTTCATCAATTATTTCCGCTTTATTCATTATATCACCTTTTTATTCTAAGTACATTATAAATTATTTTTATTAAAATTTCAAGATGTTTTAATAATAAACATCTTTTAAATATAATCCGCACGCAGGAGCACATATTCCAGAAGCAGTTCTATCCTCTTTAGCAATAATATCTATAACTTCTTCACTTTTTATTTTACCTTCTCCTACTTCTATTAACAATCCAACTATATTTCTAACCATATATCTTAAAAATCCTGTTCCAAGTAATGATATTGTAATAAAATTAATATTTTTGGGATCTCTTACTAATGTTGCTTGAATTATATTTCGAACATAGTTTTCTTTTTCAGTATCGTTCTTGGTAAAAGATTTAAAATTATGTTCCCCTTCCAAATATTTTAATGCTCTTTCCATCTCTGAAATATCTAAACGCTTGTTATATTGAAAAACATAATTTCTTTCTATAGGATTATATCCTCCTAAATTTATTTTATAAATATATTCTTTTGCTTTCACACTATACCTAGCATGAAAATCATCATCAACAACAGTTATTCCTCTTATATATATATCATCCGGCAGAAGACTATTTAAACTATTTTTTAATTTTCCAACATCAAGTTCTTCATCCAAATCAAAATGTGCTTTTTGATTATATGCATGAACTAAAGCATCTGTTCTACCTGACGCATGTACTTTAACTGGAATATCCTTGTTAATTTTAGTAATTGCTTTTTCTAACTCACCTTGAATAGTTCTTTCTTTTATCTGCTTCTGGTATCCTTTAAAATTAGAACCATCATATGAAAAAGTCATAAAATATCTCATTTTTTACCTCTATTTCTTTTTTCTATATTAAAATATACATCTTTAATCAAATCATTCACATTATCTCTATAGTTAATTGATAATTTCGTTTTTTTTGAAAACTTATTCTGAAATTCAATTATTTCAGGAATATGAATATCTATATCATTTAACACTTTATTATTAAATACATCATATTTATCTCCATGTACAATTATTTTACCTTTGTCAATTACGTATATATAATCTGCTAATTTTAACGCAAAATCTGTATCCTCACTCGTTATAACTATTGTCTTATTATATTTTATTTTCATTATTTTTAATAATTTGACTAATTTATCAGTCTCATTTTTATCGAGAAAGCAAGATGAATCATCAAGCACTATTACATCTGGATTAATTGATAAAACTGTAGCTAGCATTACTTTAAACCTTTCAGTATCACTCAATGTTTTTATTCTTCTTTTAAGATAACTATCACTAAGGCCAACCATTTTAAGGGAATCTATAATTCTTTTTTCACTTTTTTTATAATTATATACTTTTAACTGATAAAAAATATGCTCTTCAACTGTTTCTTCAAAAAACTGTGTTCTTAAATTTTGCATAACAATTCCAATATCGAATCTTAATTGCTTAAAATTGACGTGATTACTATTTAAATCTATTTTATTTCCATCAATAATATATATGCCTTCTTTAGGCTTTCTGGTTGTAGCTATTAATTCTGCCAATATACTCTTACCTGAACCATTAGTTCCAATTATGACATTAATTTTATTATGAAAAATGCAAAGATTTAAGTTTTTAAATGGTCCTATCTTTATATTATTTAACATTATTTCCATAATTCATCCACCAACTCATCTATATTGTTAATATTGCTTTTAATAAGACCATAATAATTAAGTTTATTGGTTATATCTAACATAAATGGTAATTCTAAATTGTTATCTTCAAATAATTTACTGTCTTTAATAACATCCTTTGTTTTTTTATTAAAGATAATTCTTTTATCTAATAAGATGGTATAATCAGATCCTATTATTTCACCAACATCGCTAGCAAAATTAATTATAGTTACTTTTTTCTTTTTTAGTTTTTTAAAATAATCTAATACTTTGTGTTTTATATTATAATTGATTCTACATAATGAATTATCCATTATTAATATATCTAAATCTAATACTAATATGGAACATAATACAACCAATTGTTTTTCCCCCTCACTAAGCAAATAAGGATCTTTATATAATAGTTTTTCAAGATCAAAATAATCAACAATATTATTAACTCTTGTACTTATTTGTCTTTTTGTATATCCTTCCATTTCCAAAAAGAATTTCAATTGTTTTTCTACTGTTTGTGCAACTATCTGTTTATTGGGATCAGTTAATATATAATTGATATTACCATTTATTTTTACGCATTTATTCTTTTTTATTATTTCGTTGAATAACGTTGTTTTCCCACTTGAAGAAGGTCCAATAATCGTAGTATATGAGTTTTCTTTAATATTCAAATTTAAATCATTAAAAATTTCTGTTTTCCCATAACTGATATTCATTTTTTTTATTTCTATTTTACTCATAATACCACCTTTCTAATTATTATAATATATAATTTTAATGTTGTAAACAAATGTCTTTGAAAAACTGAAATTATATTGTAGTGTTAATATGTTTCTATAAAAAGATTTAAATTCATAATAAAATATTATAAGTAAAAATAACTCAATATTACTTGAGTCATTATTTTATCACTTACAAATGTATTCACAACTTCTCTTATATATGTTTCCTTAAAATACACATTATATTTTCTCTTTTTTTGCTAATAATATACATGGTGATAATATGCAAATACATAAAAATGTAAAAAAAAATATAGAGATTATAAAGAATATTAATCATAATAGTTCAGATCTTGTTTCAAGATTAATAATAAAAAATAATATGCAAATTGGATATATATATTTAGAAAGTGTTACTAGCGATGATAAAGTTAGTAATTTTCTTAATAAAAGCATTATAAATTGTAGAAATATTATTTATAATTTAAAAAATAATATTTATAACAGTAATATTATCACTTTAAATAGTTTAGATGATATATTTTATTATTTATCTAGTGGTTTTACTATTCTTTTTTTAGAAAATTATAATAATTGTTTTGCAATAGAGACTAGAGCAACTTTAGATAGAGGGGTTAATGAATCATCAAGTGAGCCTATCGTTAGAGGTCCAAAAGACAGTTTTACAGAAAATAATGCAATTAATTTAGGACTAATTAGAAAAAGGATAAAGGATTCTAACTTAATATTTGATGAAATTAAAGTTGGAAAAAGAACTAAAACTAAGGTCACTGTTGCTTATATTAAAGATATTGCCAATTTAAAATCTGTTGTTAAAGTCATCGAAAATATTAAAGAGATTAATATAGATGGAATTTTAGATAGTGGTTACATAAGAGAATTTTTAAAAAAACAATCTAATTCAGTTTTTCCACAAGTAATTAATACAGAAAGGCCTGATTTAGCTTCTTCTTCTTTGTTGGATGGGAAAATAGTTATCTTAGTTGAAAATAGTCCTTACGTTTTAATTATTCCTGGACTACTAATAGATTTTTTTCATTCGCCTGAGGATAATTATCAAAATGCTTATAGTGCAACTTTTCTAAGAATAATTAGAATTGTTTGTTTTATAATTACAATTTCTGTTCCTGCACTATATGTAGCATTAATGACATTTAATCCTGAAATAATTCCGGATGAACTTTTAATTTCTTTAGCACTTCAAAGAGATGGTATACCATTTCCAACGGCTATAGAAATATTAATATTTGTAATTGTATTTGAAATATTAAGACAGGCTGATATACATTCTCCAACTGTTAGTGGATCTGCTATGAATATTGTAGGAGCTATAATACTTGGTGATGCTGCTGTTAATGCAGGATTAGTTTCACCGATTGCAATTATTATTGTAGCAATAACTTCAATTTGTGAATTAGTGTTCTATGATGTCGATATGATTAATGCAGTTAGAATATGGAGAATTATTTTTATTATATCATCCCTTTTCTTAGGCATAATTGGTTTTTATTGTTGCTTATTTATATTTATTACCAAATTATCTAGTCTAATTTCTTTTGATATACCATATTTAACACCAATAAGTCCTACATCAATAACTGGTATAAAGAACTATTTATTAAGATTAAACCGAAAACATTTAAATAAAAGACCAAAATATTTATCAAAAAACACAAGAAAGATGGTGAATTATGAAAAAAATTCTAATTATAGTTAATCTTTTACTATGTTTAACAGGATGCTTTAATTACAAAGAATTAAATAACTATGCTATTGCAACAGGAATGGCTATTGATTTAAGTAATGAAGGATATGAAGTTAGTTTTTTAATATCAAATTCCCCTAAATCAAATACTTCATCATCTCGTGACTATAGAACTGTTATTTATAGTGGTAAGGGTAAAACAATCTATGAATGCGTCAAACAAATAGGCATGATTTCTCCAAAAGAAATATATATAGGTCATTTATCAATTGTATTATTATCGGAAGAAGTAGCTAAAAACGGTATAAATGAAAGTATAGAATTCTTACTCCAAGAGCCAAGATCTAAAAAAAACTTTTATATTGCTCTTACAAAAAATGATAAAGCTAAGGATGTTTTGGCAATTACTTCACCGTTAACTGATTTTCCATCACAGAATATTGCAACAAATTTAAAAACAACATCTCATTTACAAGGTTCCGTAGTTGCAACTGACTTTAATAAGCTATTATTTAATACTGTAAATTTTGGAACAGATATTTATTTAAGTGGATTTAAAATAAAAGGAAATAAAAAAGATGGTTCTAGTGAAGATAATATTGAATCAAACATTCCAAAAGCATATGTAGAATTAACTCCTTTAGCAATTTTTAATAAAAATAAACTAGTTTATTGGACATCATTTAGCGAAAGTAAAGGTATAAATATAATTAATGATAATATTAATAATATATATTTTAATATTAAATGTAAAGATGGATATATAGTTATTGAAACAGATAGATTAAAAACTGATTTAAATATAGACAAAAATAAGGAGGTATTTATCAAAACAACTGGTAAAGCCTCTATTAATGAAGTAACTTGTGATATTGATTTAAACAAGCAAGACGAATTAAAGAAAATTGAAAAAAAAATTGAAAAGAAAATTAAATCATTGGAATATAAAGCTATAAATAAAACTAAAGAATACAATGCTGATTTATTTGCAACAGAGCTTAAATATTATAGAAATTATCCACAGGAATACAAGAAAATATCGAATTGGGAAAAATTATATAAAGATATAAATTTTAATTTAAATGTCAATGTAAAACTTAATTCAACAGGGTCAATAACTCAATCATTAGAAAGGATGAATAATGAAAAAAATAACTAATTTAGAACTCGGATCAATTATATATTTTTTAACAAATGCTTTTTTTATTGGAATAAGTTTTAATTCATTAATTGTAAATTTAAGACAAAATGCTTATATTGGTGTATTAATTGGAGGGGTTTTAGGTATTATACCATTATTATTTTACATATATTATTTTAATTATAAACCAAAGTTAAGTATAAATGAAAAAAACATTTGTTTATTTGGTAAGAAATTAGGTAGTATAATTAATATTTTAATATCTTTATTTACACTGTTTCTAATAATTATACTATTTAGTAATTTAGTTACTTTTATACAAAGTGATTATTTAAGTAAAACACCTCTTATATTAATTATTATAACATTCATAGCACCTATTTATTACTCCGTTTACACTGGTTTAAAATCAATTTGTAGAACCTCTTTAATATTCTTATTTTTAATAATATTATTATCTTTGTTTACAGATTTAAGTCTTTCTGTTCAAATAGATATTAATAATTTTAAACCATTATCATTTGAAAGCAATTATATCTATGGTTTTATTTCATATGTTTCATATAATGTTATACCTTTATATCTAATTAATATTATCCCTAAATACGAAATAGTAAATAATAACAAAACTAATAAATATATTGTATTATTCTATATTATATCTTTTTTTTCTATATTAGTTAATTTAGTAGATGTAATTGGAATATTTGGTATAAATTTATCGTTGCTGTATAAATATCCTGAATTTCAAATTTTAAAAAAGGTATCGTTAATAGGATTATCATCAAGAATTGATAGTATTATATTTGCTAAATGGATTTTTTCTATAATAATTACTATTATTATTGGAATGTACTATATTGTAGAAACATCTAAATCTTTTTTTAAAGAAAAAAACAATATATTTTTAACCATATATTGTTTTATCGTTATATCGTTTGCACTGTTATTACCAAACGATTTATTTATAAATTTCTTATCAATTAATATTCTATCAATTATCTTTTTAATATTCTTTATAACTATATTTATATTACTTTATTTTAAAATTAATAATTCCAAGAAAATAAAGAGTAATTAACGTAGCTGCAACTAATAGTGCAATTATTATAATAACTATTATTTTTTTCTTTTTTCCTTTTTTCTTTGCTAATTCTTCATCAAAATCTTCGTCTGCAAAATCAAATGTAGATGTGAAAAATGATTTATCAAGTTCTTTTGTATCATCTTTCTTTTCATCTTTTTTTTCTTCTTCTAATACTTTTTTTATTGATGTATCTTTACCGATCATTGTATCTGCTTTAAGTTCATCTAAAAGACCTACATCATCATCTAAACTGTTCATTTTGCTTGTATTATGAATAGAATTAATTAAATCCTTTAGCTCATCTTCACTATCTTTATATTCTTTTTTTCTTAAATTTAAATTATTTAATTCTTTATATTCCAAATTCTTTAAATTTCTATTTTTAGAATCATCCTCTTTATGATCATTTTTAGCTTTGCTTAAAACATCAGACAAATCGTAATTTTTAGGGATATCATCTTCTTCTTTATGATTCTCTATCTTTATATCCATTATATCATATGTATTTTCAGTTTCTTTTTCAGGAATATCTAACTTTAAACTGCTATTTTGCATAGTTTGACGTAATTTTCTTTCTTTTTTGTACGTTTCCCTATTATTAACCATCTCTTTTATCTTTGATATATCAATTTCATTTGCGGTATTAACATACTTAATTGTATCTATTTCTTTTGATGTACTATTATATAAAGATTTATTTCTAGTACTTCTGTTCATTCTTTTATTACCCTGATAATATCTATCCATTCTACTAGCCATACCATCACCTTATCAATAATATATCATAAATTATTTTATTTTAAAAGTCTTTTATAAAAATGAATTAGCTTTTTAATTATTGATTTTTTTTTATATGTAATTTATAATTAATTTAAGGAGGATTTTATGAAAGTTAAAGTTGATAAAGATACTTGTATTGGTTGTGGAGCATGTCAAGCAATTTGTCCAGACGTTTTTGAATATGGTGATGATGGTATAATGGATGTTAAAGTAACTGATGTTAGTGATGAATTAGTTGAAGACGTTACTGATGCTAGAGATGGATGTCCTGTTAATGCAATTAAAACTGAAGAATAAAAGATAGCCATTTAGGCTACCTTTTTTGTTTCGTTATATAATTTTTTTACTTCATGAATTGATAGTTGTCTATATGTTCCTGATGGTAATCCTTCAGTTGTTAAGAATGATATTTTTTCCCTTTTTAATTTTAATACACTATATCCCAATGCTTTAAACATATTCTTAACTTGATGATTACGACCCTCGTGAATTGTAAGTTCAACTACTGTTGTATTTGTCTTTTTATCCATCTTAAGTATTTTTGCTTTACTCTTTGAAGTTTTTTTACCATCTATTATAACTCCAGATTCGAGATTTTTTAAATTTCCTTTTGTAATTAACCCTTCAATTTTAGCAATATAAACTTTATCTATATTGTTTTTAGGATGCATAAGCAAATTGGCAAGTTCTCCATCATTGGTTAGTATAATAAGACCTGTAGTATCATAATCAAGCCTTCCTACTGGATATATTCTTTTATTATCATCTATTAAATCTACAACTGTTTTTCTGCCTTTATCATCTTTTGTACTAGTAATAATTCCGCGGGGTTTATTTAAAAGATAATATACTTTATCTTGTTTATCCATAATTGAATTACCCTCAACTTCAATATAGTCATTAAAGCTTGCTTTATATCCCATTTCAGTAATTACTTTGCCATTAACGGATACTAATCCTTTTTTTATTAATTCTTCAGCTTTTCTTCTAGAACAATAACCTGATTGAGCAATTATTTTTTGTATTCTCTCCATACATCTCACCAAGAAAGATTATACATTAAAAAAAAGTTAGTGTCAAAATAAAATATTTACTATAATTATACTTGCAATAATACCAATTAGATCTGCGCATAAACCAGCCCAGAAAGCATATTTAATTTTCTTTATACCTATGCTTCCAAAATATAGTGTGATAACATATAAAGTAGTATCTGTTGAACCTTGCATTACTGATGATAGAATTCCTACAAAGCTATCTGGTCCATGATTTTGATATATTGTATTTAAAATTGCAAGTGAAGCACTTCCTGAAATAGGCCTTATTGCTGCCATTGGTAAAATTTCAATTGGAATACGAAAGTACATAAAAACAGGTTTTATTATATCCAATACAAATGATAAAAACCCACTATTAATTAGTATATTTACTCCAAGTATCATCGCTAAAAATGTTGGAAACAAATCTTTTATCATTCCTAGTGATTCTTTTGAACCATCAATGAAAACATTATATACATCTACTTTTTTTCTTACTCCATAAATAATAATTATAAGTACCATTAAAGGTATAATTAAATTTGTAATATATTTAATGATGATACCAATTTGCAAATAATTTATCCACAAATACACCTCCAATGGTTGAACACATAGTTCCTATTATACAAGCAATTAAAATACTATTTGGATTATTGCTATTATACATCATTCTCATTGATAAAATAGTAGTTGGTATTAATGTAACACCACTTGTATTTATAACTAAAAAAGTAATCATACTTCGACTGGCGGTTTTTTTACTTTTGTTTAATTTTTGTAATGCTTGCATTGCTTTTAAACCAAATGGTGTTGCAGCGCTTCCCAGACCAAATACATTGGCAATTATATTACTTGCTATATAACTTAATGCTTCATGTTCTTTAGGAATTTCTGGAAATAGTTTAGATAATAAAGGAGACATTATTCTAGATAGTTTATGTAATAAATTTGATTTTTGAGCTATATTCATTATTCCCATCCACAAAGCTAATACTGGAAATATTTGAATTATCATATCAAGACTATTTTTTGCACTTTCCATTATTGTAGTATTAATTATATCTAAATTATTAGTTACTATTGAGTATATAATACCTAGTATTATGAAAAAAGACCAAATTATATTTACCATAAAAACCACTTTTTACTTTTAATTATATTTTTTTTCTTTGCATATATATTTTCGTTATATATCTTTTCATCTCCCAATTTTACTATTACTTCACCTACTTTATCATTGTTCTTAATTTTTTTCTTTTTTACTATATTATATTTTATATTAATTAAACTAGTTTCATCATTTGAAAGAATATAATTAAAGTTTTTCTTTATATAAAGATTATATTTTTTGTAGTATTTTTCATCATAAATATTTAATAATCCTTTTTTTAATATATTATAACTTTTATAGTTTTCAAACCCAAAATTAAACATATCTATATGATCTAAAAAATCATTTCCATCATTTAATGTAACAGCAACTAAGTTTATATTATTTTTGGTTGCTGTTGTAACAAGCGTTCTTTTTGCTTTTTTAGTATATCCTGTTTTTCCACCAGTTGTATATTTATATAATTTTAAAAGCTTATTTTTATTTTTCCACATATAATTATTCTTATTGGTATTTAACTTATAAGCTTTAGTTTTAACAATTTCTTTATAATCATTTAATTTCATTGCATAACTTGTTAATATAGCCATATCATATGCGGTTGAATAATTTGCTTTATCTTCATCAAGGCCACTAGGATTATTAAATTTACTATTTTTCATTCCAATTTCATTTGCTTTATGATTCATCATAGATACAAAATTTTCTACGCTACCACCTACATAATCAGCAATAGCAAGCGATGCATCATTCCCGCTTCTAAGCATAAGACCATATACTAGATCTCTTAGTTTCATTTTCTCTCCTATTTTAATATATATAGCTGACCCATATGCTTTTTTTATTACACTATTTATTTTTACTTCTTCATCTAGTTTTCCTGATTCAATTGCTAAAACTGCTGTCATTATTTTTGATATACTCGCAACAGACCTTACTTCATGAATATTTTTAGAATATATTATTCTATTATTATCAGTATCCATTAGAATAGCTGATTGAGCAGATGTACTTATACCTTTTACTATAATTGGAATAAATAAAGAAACTATCAGTATTATCTTTTTCATATTTCACCTATAGAATTGTATGAAAAAAAGACGGTATTTATGACTTATAATAATTAATTAAAACTTCTTTTATGCTTTTTGCTATTTTTTTATGATACCATTTCTGCCTTAATAAATATCTATCACTAGAATTTGATAAAAATCCAATTTCTATTAACACTCCTGGTATTTTTATTTTTCTATTTAATAGCATTGTTTTAATTTCTTTTACTTCTCTTTTAGTATTTAAATGTAATTTAAAGTATTTTTGAAAAGTTTTAGCTATTTTTATATTACTGGAATTTACATCATCATAAAATACTTGAGCTCCACTCCAATTTGAATCTTTAACTGAATTTAAATGAATAGATATATACATATTTGCATTAGATTCATTAATTATTTTGGCTCTATTATTTAAATCGCTTCTTTTTCTAGCTCCTGTTTGCATATAGCTTAAATCATAGTCTCCGTATCTGGTCATATATACATTGGCTCCCATGCTTTCTAATTCTTCTTTAATTGCATAACATATATCTAAATTGATATCTTTTTCATATATATCTTTATAAATTGAACCAGGATCAACTCCACCATGGCCAGGATCTATGTAAAATACTAACCCAGATAAAGGTAAACTATTTGCACTTACTTGGTATATTCCACCTATAAAAATTAAAAACATGAACATAAAAAAAACATATAATTTATTTTTTTTATTGCTATAAATATACATAGCATCACCTAATAAATTATATGTTTATCTTAATTTTTCTTTCATTAATTCATTTTGGCTTTTACCCAAATCAAAATCTACAGTTTCTTTACTATACCAAAATTGTTGATTATCACTGTTATCACGTACTTCAAGTTGATCATTTTTCGCTTTTTCTATTGTATCGTAGAAGGTTTGATTACTAACACCAGGTACTTTTTGATTTGAACTATTATCTAAATTAGATGTAATACTTTTATCGTTATCATTTTTTAATTTTTCTGCAATTAAATTACCTGCAGCAATTCCAATTAAAGCAATAAACGATCCGGTTAATGCATATAACGCTATTATTTTCTTATTGATAATTTTATTACAAGTTTTATTATACTTTACATATTTATATTTTCTTTCTAAATTATCATTACTTTTATCTAAATAATCACTTATATTAATTATATTATCATTTGGCTTATAATTAACATCTATCGTTTTTATTATATCCATAGTTTGCTTGTAGCTTTCCATATCTATTATATTTTTGTAAAAATAGATATAGAGTTTGTTTGAATATATATCTGAAAAAAACTTATATACTACATAATCATCGTTTTCAGCTTCTTTAGATGCCTTCCAATTGTTATTATTAAGTGTTGCAACAAACCTTAAAAAACTTACATCATTGCCATTATAATAATCAAACATATTTTCTAAGCCCATTTTATTTATATTACTTTTAGAAACACTATTTACATTTTTATAAAATTCTATTTTATAGTCCATATTATCACCATACCTATTATTAATTTATCATTTATATAATAAAATTTCAAGTATTAAACATAGAAAATGGATATCTATTAGGTAATTCTAAACTATATTTTAATAATTCTTTAGTAACTGGATGATAAAATGATATCTCCTTTGCAAACAATGCAATTTGAGAATTATCTTTAACATTTTTATTATATTTATGATCTCCATATAAAGGGTACCCTCTTGATGAAAATTGTATTCTTATCTGATGTGATCTTCCTGTTTCTAAATTTATTTTTACTAATGACAAATTATTTTTATAATCTATTTTTTCAAAATATAATAATGATTCTTTTCCTTTATTATCTATCTTTACAATATTTTTACGCCTATCTTTATATATTTTATCTTTTAAAGTACCTTTTTCAAATATATTACCTTCTACAACAGCATAATATACTTTTTTTAATTGTTTGTTTCTTATCTGCTCACTTAAACGAGAAGCGCATTTGCTTGTTTTTGCAAATACCATAATTCCACCAACAGGCCTATCTAATCTATGAACAAGTCCTAAATATACATTCCCTTTTTTATCATATTTTTCTTTTATATACTTTTTTAATATACTAAGTAAATCTAGATCTTTACTTTCATCTTCTTGAACAGGAATGTTTATTGGCTTTTCTACTACAAGTAAATGATTATCTTCATATATAATATTAATCATTTGCTTGATACCTACCATATATTCCACATGGTAATATTAAATTATTTGTAGTTATTGGAAGTCCTATATCACCAGCATCAACTTTTCCATTAGGATATTTTTTTAAAATAGTTGTTTTTAATATATTTTCTAACACTGTTGCCGATATTCCTGTCGTATATGAATTAATTAAAAAGAATAATGGTTTATCTGATAATATATTCATACAAGCATCAATTAGCTTATAAATATTATCTTCAAATTTCCATACTTCCTTATTTGGTCCTCTTCCATAACTAGGTGGATCCATTACAATAGCATCATACTTATTTCCACGTCTTGCTTCTCTTTGTACAAATTTCAAGCAATCATCTACAATAAATCTAATTGAATTATTCTCTAATTGTGACAGTTTCATATTTTCTTTAGCCCATTCTGTCATTCCCTTGGAAGCATCAACTTGTACAACATCTGCACCTGCTTTTGAACAAGCCATTGTTGCACCTCCAGTGTATGAAAATAAATTTAATACTTTTATCTTTCTGCCTGAATTTTTTATTTTATCCATCATAAAATCCCAATTAACAGCCTGTTCAGGAAATAAGCCAGTATGTTTAAATCCTGTTGGACTAACCTTAAAAACTAAACCTTTATATTCAACAGTCCAATATTCATCAAGTTTAGTTTTAAATTCCCAGTATCCTCCACCTTTTTTACTACGATGATAAAATCCATCTATATTGTCCCATTTAGAATCTTTTAATGTATACCACATAGCTTGTGGATCAGGTCTTCTAAGAATAACATTCTTCCATCTTTCTAACTTTTCACCATTTCCTGCATCTATACATTCATAATCTTTAAAATCATAACTTACTCTCATATTTCCTCCAATTGGTATTTAAATTATCACAAACAAAATTATCACAATATTTACTGTATTTTATTATTTCCTTTTCATTTTTTATTGTCCATCCAATAACTGCTTTTTTTAGTCTATATTTTTCTATTTGTCTATTTGGAAGTCCCTTGATATTATAACATATAAAATCAGGATTAGTAAATTTATTAAATATCATATATTTATAAATCAATTTTTTTATAAAACTATATTTATTATACTTTGTTAAAAGTTGTCCTCTTATATAATTTGGTCTGTTTTTCTTAAACCAATAAACAATTAAAGGACTAAAGCTTTGTATAGCAAAATATCCATTATATTTATCTAGTAGTTCTACAGCTTGTTTTTCTAATTTATTACCATTATTATATGGTTTAAATTCTATTAGCAATGGTATTCTTCCATTAACTAACTTTAAAACATCTTCTAAAGTGACAAGTTCATGACAAATTTTTAATAAAAAATTATATTCATAGTTTTTTATTGTATATATTTCATTACTTCTCTTTATATAATTATCATGACACAATATAATAACATTATCTTTAGTTAGTGTTATATCAAATTCTACTGGAATTTTTTTATTAATAGCTCTTATGATTGCTAATTTACTATTTTCTTTTACATCCTTATCGTGTAATCCTCTATGCGCTATTAATTTTTCAAGCAATGGTTTTAAATCTTTCATAATCCTCCAAACTAAAATAAAACTTTGATAATACAAAGTTTCATTTATTAAAACTACTATTATATTATTACTTTATTTAAAGATTTTGCATATTATATTTTTTTACTTCATTTTCATAGCTAATTCTAGCGCCAAAAAAATAATTTTCTCTTTCTCCAATAATTTATTTTCATCCCCTAAACTTCTTTTATCCCATTTAGCACCATCTAAATTATCCGCAGCATAGAAAAATTGAAATAATTCCTTGTTTCTAAATTTTGCCACTGCATTCATTGCAGAACATTCCATATCTACGCAAACACATCCTTGTTTCTTCCTCTTTAGCACTTTATTTCTTGTTTCTCTATATGGTGCATCTATAGTCCATACTTTACCTTCAACACTAGATATACCATATTTATTTAGTATTTCTTCAAACTCTTTCTTGTACTTTTCGTTTACTTTTATTTCATCTGATGGTTTCATATAGTGATAACTAGTTCCTTCATCTCTTATAGCAGCCGTTGGAATAATTATAGCTAGATCTTCTATATTTCTATCTAGTACACCACAAGTTCCAAACATTACTAACTTTTCTAGTCCCATTGCTAATACCTCTTCATATGAAACAGTACAAGCGGATGCACCTACTCTTGACATAAATAAAGCAAATTCCATATTCTTATATTTTATTTTATAAACCGGAACGTTTCCATTTGCATTAACTATTATAGCTATTTGTTCTCCCTTAAATATATCAATATACCTATCCATTAATTTTTTTGAAAAGCACGTTATTCCAACCTTTGGAAAATTAGGTATTACATTTTCAACCTCAAACGGATCAAATGTAGAATTAATACATTCATCAAAATCTTCTAAAATCATCCAATCACTCCATATATATAATATTTTTTTAATTATATCATACAAATAATATACTTGTATACTTATCATATTATTCTTTCTTTTTGTAAATTGATATCCCGTAAAATAAAGTGGAAAATGATATATTGTTGGCTGCGTGTAGTCTATTTGTTAGCTACCGCAGAATATTGTACATACTTCATAATCTAAATAAATCTTATTTTTTATTTATTTTAGAATTTAAGTATCTTAATGCCTTCTCACGTAATATATTCATTTTTTTATTTTCTAATTTATAGTTAAATCTATCAAATAATTTATTAACATAATCTTTTTCTTTTATTAATTCATAACTACATTTAAATTCTAGTCCAAACAAAAATGCAATATATGATATCCATATATCAATACCTGTTTTTCTATCTTTACTAAGTATTGTTTTTTCATTCATAAAATCATTATAAATTTTTTCTGTTATTTTTGAATTTTCTATATCTTCAGGATATATATTTGCCATTGTATATATGTCATCAACAGTTTTTGCTCTATAACTATCAATTTTATCAGCATCTCGTATAATTTTACAATGTAATAATTCTATATCGTTTAATCCAGTTTTATCAAGAATATATTTACTATGATTTTCAATAGCTTTTTTAATGATATCATCATATTTATTATTGCTTACAAATTTTCTTATTTCATTTTGTTCAAAAAGCAATTTTACTCCCAATGTTGCATGGTCATAGTTAGTTATATCTTCTCTAAACGTTTTCATTTCCTTTGCTTGAGTAAGTCTACCAATATCGTGTAAAAGTGCAGTTACCATTGCTATATCAGTATTTAGACTATCTAAATTTAACTTTTCACATATATATTTAGCGTTATTAACAACTTGATAGGTATGTTTTATTTTATGAGATATTTTTTCATCATTAATATCAAAATTATCATTAATAAATTTATTAAAATATTTATTAGCCGAATTATACATTATTAAATCCATTAGTATCACCTTTCATATTAATTATACCACAAAGTTAATTCTACTTATTTATTACTTATAATAGACATAAAGAAAATTAACAAAATGTTTTTTTATGGCTACCGACTAAATTTGAGATAAACACATACAAACAAAAAAGCTTGAAATATCAACAATTTCAAGCTTCTGCAAATATAATTTCCTATCTCTTTGAGAATTGTGGAGCACGACGTGCTGCTTTTAATCCTGGTTTCTTACGTTCTTTGCTTCTTGGATCTCTTGTAACAAATCCAGCTCTTTTTAAAGTTTTTCTATAACTATCATCGTTTCCTTCATTTGCTTTATCATATTCTAGTAAGCATCTAGTAATACCTAATCTGATAGCACCAGTTTGTCCACTAGCACCACCACCAGTAACTTTTACTTCTATATCAAATGTCTTTTCGTTATTTGTTGCAACTAATGGTTGCATTAAATCCATAACATTAGTTTCATGTGGCATGAATTCTCTTACATCTCTACCATTAATTGTTATTTTTCCAGTTCCTGAAGTCATCTTAACTTGAGCAACTGATGACTTTCTTCTTCCTGTTGCAGTAAATACTTTTGCCATATTTCCTCCTATTTAACTTCCATAACAACTGGTTTTTGAGCCATATGTGGATGTTCACTACCAGCATATACAAATAATTTTTTAGACATTTGACGACCTAATCTATTATGAGGAAGCATTCCTTTTATAGCTCTCTCAACCATTTCTACAGGATATTTTTCTTTCATTTCACGAGCAGTTCTTTCTCTTAATCCTCCTGTATATCCACTATGATTGTAATAAATCTTTTTATCTAATTTATTACCAGTTAAATTAACTTTTTCAGCATTAACGATTATAACAAAATCTCCACAATCAATATGTGGTGTGTATGTTGGTTTATGCTTTCCGCGAAGTACAGTTGCAACTTTAGTAGCTAATCTACCTAGAGCTATTCCTTCAGCATCAATTACATACCAATTACGCACTACATCTTCTTTTCTTTGCATAAATGTATTTTTCATAAATTTATCCTTTCTCCTAAAATTAACGAGTTTTCCCACAACTCATTAAACTGGGAATAAAATGTACCAATTAAAATAATACTAAAAATAAAATTAAAAGTCAATATCAAAATTAAAAATAGTTACATATCATAACTATTTTTTTCTATTTTTATTACTTTTCTTTTTTCTTCCATCATATAATTACTAACACTATTTTGAATTTCAGCAAGTGCTCTTTTATCAATTTTAGTAATTGTTACCAATTCTTTTATTGTATCTATAAATACTTTTCCCCATATTAATCCTGATTGAACTGATAAATCATTAAACATTTCAGGAGTAATAGATATGAAATAATATCCAAATATCAATCTACGTTCAGCTACTAATATACGTTTATTTGTAAGAACTAAAATATATGTAGAAAAGAAATCCCATAAAAACATGCTTCTTTGACCTTCAAAAACATATATAACTTCTTCACCTTCAGCTAAATGTTTATCAATAATTGTACTGTGACTTTTTAAACGCCAAGATATAGTTAATGGGTATTTTTTCTTAAACTCTTTAGCTTTTTCATATATATAACTCATTATATCCTCCTATTGTGATATAACACCATATTTTTTAAATTGTCTTGTAAAATAACTAGGTGGATTTTCACCTTCTATTGTTCCTTCTATCTTATTATTTTGTACAATTAATGTTAATGGAGTTCCTAAGTTATCTGCATCAGCATAACCTATACTTTTTAAATTTTCTACTAATTCTTTTTGCTCATCTTGTTTCATTTTTGTTAAATTTAAATAATTTATAGTAATATTATAATTTCCAGCAATCCTATTTAGTACAGGTTTTACTGCAATACAGTGACTACAAGTAGTTTGACCTATAACAATTACATTTTTACTATCTTGTCCAACTAATTCTTTATATTCATCAAAGTTAATATCTTTTAAATGTTCTTCAGGTTTATATATTGCATCATCGTCTAACATTTTATTACGCTTAAAGAATTCTACCGCTTCTTTACCTTCCATATATCCTATGTTTACATCAATAACTTTATTATTTTTTACAATAGCTATTGTTGGAGTAGAACCTTCAATATCTAATGCCTTTAATATTTTATCTTTATCTTTGCTATTTAATTTTGATGCATCTATATAATAGTATGATAATTTATAATCACTTTTTAACTGTTTCATAATTGGAGTTTGCAATTTACAGTAACCACAAGTTGCACTACCAAAATAAATTACCTGCTCTGTTTTACTTTTCATTTTTTTGTTAAATTCACTTATAATTGAACTTGATGAATTACTTCCTTTTTTATCATTTCCTGATGTCGCTTTCACAAAGCCAAAAATCAATACTGCTAACGAAACTATTGATATAATAATTATTCCAATATTCTTAGCAGAAAATACATTCTTATTATCCATGTTATTCCTTCTTTCATATAAAACTACATATTCATTATAAACTATTTATATTATTTTTGCAATTAAATATATCTAATATGCTATATAATACATATATTTTTTACATTATTCATTAATATCTATTAAAGAATATAATTCTTTACTGTCATTTAATTCTACTATGTTTATAATTGCACCCACTCCAATTACTTTACCACCTAATTTAATAATTTGATTCTTTATAGTATTTATAGTATTTCCTGTTGCATATATATCATCTATTATATAAAAGTTCTTATTTTTGTAATTATCATTCACAAGCTTAGGCAACTCCAAAATATCCTTACCATATTCTTTTTCATAATTAAATTTTGCTTCTACATAACTGGGCGGAAGTTTTCCTAATTTTCTAACTGGAATAATTCCAGTTTTTAATCTTGAAGCTACTGCTGATGCAAACAAAAATCCTCTCGCCTCTGGTGCGACTATATAATCAATATTTTTCCCCTTTAATTCATTTGTAAAACTACTTATTATTTTGTTAAATATTTTTGCATCCATTATTAATGGTGTAATATCAATAAAATTAACACCTTCAACCGGATAATTATTTTCTACTCTAAGATTTAATTCACTCTTTATTTTATTATTTATAATTCTCATAAATACCTCTATATATCTAAAAAAGTACTAATATGTACAGTTGAAAAATTTGTATTATCCATTATAACATTTAATATTTCTACTGTATCATCTATCATTACTATTTTATAATCCTCTAACTCAGGATATTTTTCTTTTATTATTTTTAACTTATCAATTTTATTTTTCTTATTAAAAACGTTAAATACATTTTCTTTTTTTATATTATAATATCTATTAACATACTGCTTTTTTATTTCTTCTTCATTTTTATTTGCAGAAGCTGTAATAACATATATATTATTCATATTCTTATTACTTAAAAACTTTTGCATTTTTTTAGAAACTTTAAATTCATCATAATAATTTATACCTTCGCTAGTAGCTTGATTCCATTTTTCATCATCTAAATCATAATGATTATATTCTCCAAATTCTAAAAGGGCTAATACTCCATCTATATCAAAAACTAATACTGTATCGTCACTTTTTAATAATTGTTTTATTTTACTCATATAATAATCTCCTTATTTACAAAAGAAAAGAGTTATTTAACCTCTTTTTCTTTTTTTTCTGCTTTAGTTTCTTCTTTATTTACTTTATTATTTTTCTTTCTATTTTTTGCATAAATAACTCCTGCTGCTGCAGCTCCTGCTGCTAATGCTCCACCTACACCTAAAGCAATTTTTCCAGCTTTTTTCATTTTCATATCCTCCTAACGTAAGATACCTTATGTATCTGTAAAAATTATATCATAATTTGTGCATATTTCAAATATATTATATAACTTTATTATATATTTTATGCATACATTTACATTAATATAATCCCCACTCAGCAAGTTTTTCAAAACCACCTATTTTATTTATATAATTTTTTACATCATCTACTATATCAGCATATCTTTTTCCATCTATATTAGTATCACCTATAGCGCAATAAATATTTACCTCTTTTCCTGTTTCCTGGGCTTTTTTAAATGCATATATATTTAAAGTAACATCTGCCTTTGATAAATCTTTCCCATGTAATCCTCCACCAGTTATTGAATCTGCCATATCACTACCTAATTTTCTATTCGTTGCACCTGTATCTACATTTATTCCTCCTGTCCAATATCCTAGTGGATTTATTATAGCATTTGGATATATTTTTCTTAAATCTTCTTCTTTTGCATTGCTCTGACAAATTACAAATTTATCAAATGTTAAAATATATTTCCCATCATATGGATACATACTATATATTTTTTTTGCTCTTTTAGATATTTCTTTTTGCTCTTTTGTTAAAGGAATTCCTTTAAATATTCCATTATCTCCACATTTAATATAATTATCTTGGTTAGAAGCTAAATTAATATCTTGTGGTACTATTTTATAATTACCTTTTATTTCATTATCTTTAGATATTCTTTTCACAATATTATCTACTTCTTCATTTGAAATAATTACGTTTGTCTCAATTATTACATTACACTCATTATGTCCTATTAAAACTTCTACTGCTATTTTTGGATTATCTTCCTTTTTATATGCTAAATCTACAATAGCACCTGCAATTCTATCCGCTATTTTATCAGGATGTGACGGATTAACCTTTTCTATCATATATACCTCCTTTACATCAAATAAAAAACACTCAAGATAACTTCTTTGAGTGTAAAAAGTTATCTTATAGATCTAGCTTTACCACCTAATTTAATAGGTTGGTGCAATTTCATTGGGCTAGTCCCTCCATTGCTCTTTATAAGATGTTTATAACATTCTATCATATATTTTAATAATCTTCAACTATCTAGTTCTGCTATTTGGTAATGTTTTAACTAACTCTAAAATATTAACTTTATCACGAGCTGCAGCAAATAGTAAACACATCAACCCCTCAGCACTTTCTAAATTTTTATTGTGCAATGCATCTCTTTGTTCAGGTGATAGTAATTTCATTTTTTCTAACTCTTCTTTTGTCTCCAAAGATCCGGTTTCTAACTTATATTGAATCTCCATTGCACATTGAAATAATCTTGCACTATCATAATGAATAAAAGCATAAAATTTATTTCTAATTTCTTCTTTTTCTAATAATTTTTCAAAATATCTTTTTTCTGCTTCTAAATATGTATTTCGCAAATGTGCTAAATCTCCATTTATATTTCCATTTTTTGATGTTAGTGGAATAAACTCATTATTTTCATTATAAAATATTCCATTTAAATTAAACTCATTATTTCCCATTTTAAGTTCCATCCCTTTCACTTCGTTCAAGGCACACATAGGTATGAAAAC
>CAMKQS010000011.1 GCA_946414975.1 uncultured Caryophanales bacterium
TCATCTGTAAAATATAGAATATCCAGTTACTCCTTTTATTAAGCATTACTAATACTCCTTGTATTAAACCAAATACTGTAGCTCCTATTTCAAAAATCATCTAATCCATCTCCTTACATATAGTATATTACACCATAAGTAATTAGTTGTCAATATATTTATAGTGTTTTTTACTATATGTAAAAGAAATACTGGTTTCCCAGTATTAAAATTATGCATTATTTAACATTTATTTAGTATCAAATTTAATTATCGTTTAAGTCTAATATTATAAATCAATATTGTAACATTCTAACAAAGGTCTAATCTTATCATTTAATTCGCACTTAGTATTAGAATGTAATACCACTTTTAGATTTTTAGGCAGTTCCACTGTAGATATATGATTATTTTCAATTATATCAATTAATAATCCTTGTTTTTCAAGCGACACTTTATCAATATCTGTAATTACTAAGATATTATTATCACTTTTGTTTTTACTAACACTATTAACCCAAGATGGTACCTTACCATTAATGATTGCAAAATTATCTTCAGAAAGTGTTGCAGATATAATAGTTACTTTATCTTTAATAAATACTAAATCTAACGTGCCAAAAATGCATATTGGTCCTGTATAATCTATCAAACATTCATTTATTACAGTTATATTTTTTATTATTTCTAATCTATCTTTTAAATCCATTTAAAAAACTCCATTCTATTACATTTTTACACTTTTAGAATTATCTATTTCTAAAGTTTTATTATTTCTTTTCTTTATTGCGTGATATATTGATATATATTCATCCCCTAAACACTTATCTATAAAGTCTTCTATTACTACATCACTTAATTCTTTAGTTGATATAAGCATACTTAATGCATACATCTTATCATCTATATTTTTAAAATCATCTGCTTGATATTCATCATTTATTATTTTATTTATATCTAATGGTTCTCTTTCATAATATGATATAAATGCGGGAGCTAGCTCGCTTCCTATACATTCTTCTATTCTCTTATTACTTACATGATTATATACCCCTCCACGCTTTTCTGCCATATATATTGCTTTTGATAATTTTTCCCATCTTCTCGGATCGTGTATTGGCTCTGTTATTTTTTCTGTATTTAAGCTACTAAACATTACTTTATCTTCATTTGCTATACAAAATGATAATACTATTGGATGTATATTTAAATTTCCTGTTTTTTCATTTACCTCAAGTGCCCAGTTTTGCCACTCTTTTATATCGAATTCTATTTCTATATGAAAGTCAAATCTTCTATGTAATGGTTCAGGTAACACCGACCCATTATAATCTGTTACTACCGCTGTTGATTCCTCAGGTCTATTTCCTGCTGCTACTATCGCACAATTGTCAGGTAAAACCCATTCCTCATTACCGTTTACTCTTCTTGCTTCTATTATATCCCATACTAATGATTTTATATTATCTCTTACATTGGTTAATTCATCGATAAATAAAATATGCATTCTATCTGGTTCTTCAGTACATTTTTTTACAAGTGTTACATACCACTGTGGTGGATATAGTTTTCCAACCTCACCGTTTGGTTCTTTTCCTCCTACTACCTCTTCTGGTAACATTCCCGGTTTTAATCTTATTTCTGTATAAGTTGGATCTATTTTAGCTACACGTTGTGTTTTTCCTATTCCAGATTTACCCCATAACATTGTAGACATTCCATCTTCTACATTCATTCTAAGTCTTTCTGTTACACTATCCTCGTTTTCTACTGTAAATAAAATAGGTTCCTCTTCTATTTCTTCTTTTATTTCATTTTCTTTTATTTGTTCTTTAGATATATCATTATCATCTAAATTAATTAATCCTAATCTTTTTTCTGCTTCTCTTATTGCAGTGGCTAAAGTAATCTTATCAGCCATATCATCAAAGAGCATCATTCTATATCTAGCATCATCAATAATTTCTTTATTACATTTATTACTTTTTAATACATCACAAATAGGAAGAACTGTTGGTGATACCGCCACAATCGCTCTTAAAGTTTCTATATCTTGTATTCTAGAGCAAATTGCGTTTATAATTTCTTGTTTTTTATCAATAGATAATGATGAAAAAAAGAGTTCAGTTACAACATTTTTATCATAATTGGATCTTAGTATTGCATTTACGATATCATTTGTATTGTTACAGTTTTTAACAATTAAACAGAGATTACGTTTTTCAAAAGTATAATTAACTAGTATATGTTCAATCCTAACACCATTAACCATAAGTTTTAATCTCTCACTTTGCACAAGGGCACATCTTATAGCCTCCTCATCACCTGCTATCCTTGTAGCTGCTTTTACAATTAATTGTGTATCAATTGTATTTTTTATAATACTTAGTGTGACATCCTTATTACATTTTTTTGAGTCACATACTACATTTAAAATTCTTACTTTATCATTATTATTATAGGATTTAGCTATATCAATTGCTTTAAGTAAAACTGCTGGAGTAACATTTTCAGAACTTAATATTTTTATAATTTTTCTAATTGACATACCTTCTTGTAATAGATTTAATAAATCTTTTTCATCATAATTATTATTAAACAATATAACATCCCCAATCTAAACTATTTATCTTATCTTTAAATACGTATCATTTATTTCGCTATCATTATTATATAGGTTAGCAAAATTTTGACCATTTTCGTCTACTTTTATTATTTTTCCACTAATTGGATTGAAATCCATTTTATCACCAAATACAAGCCATATAATTCCTGGAACAGAAGTCCTTTGAACATGTGTTATATAAGGATCTAACTGGCCATCTGTAAAAACTAATTTATTTATTTTATAGGTTCCATTATCGGGTGAAAATGCAGTTGCAGCAGCCTCATAATTTGTACCTCCACCATCACGTATCACTTTTAAATTATCTATATCTTCAACACTATTTATTTCTGTAAATCCATGAAATGATCCACTGAAAAAGCCCACTTTTATTTTAGATTCTTTAAATAATGGTACAAGTTGCATTAAAAACTCCTTTATTAATGATGTCGAAACTGACCCAGATGTATCAATTACAACCTCAGTTTCTGATTTTATGTCTTGCATTGTATCTTCTATTCTAGCATTTGGAGCAAATCTATTTGCTCTTCTATATCCCCAGTTTTCTTCTTCCTCTTCTAAATTTCTAATTAATAAAGACTTCCACGAAACGACTGGACGAGCATCTTTATTAACTTTAAAAGATAGTTCTTTATTTATTTTTTTTAATGATTTATCTAGTGCATCTTTAAACATATTATCTTTTTTCTGTCTATTTTTTTCAAACATACTATTTTCGTCAATTTCATTGTTTTCTTCCTCTTGTTCAGTTTTTTTTGCAATTACATCACTTATATTTCCAGATGATTTCTTATTAGATTCAGAATTATTTTGATTTTGATTTTGCTTTTCTGTCCAGTTATCGTGTGAATCTATACCTTTATAGTTATCAATATCAATATCATCTAAACCTCCGCCAACACTATTAGATGATTTTGTATTATCATTATTGTTTTCACTATTGTTATTTTTTTCACTCTCTTTTTCTCTCTCTTTTTCTCTTTCTTTTTCTTCTTCTTTTTTTACAAGATCATCATATATTTTTTCAGCATTTCTATATAAGCCATCAGAAATATCAACAAAATTCATTTTCTTTCCTGTTTTTTTATCGATAATATCCTTAGGCATTTTTAAGCCATCTCTTTGTAAAAAGGCATTAATACAAGCATCTGTCGCAATATTCCAAATATTATTATATCTTACTTGATAATATATTTTTTTAGCTTTTCTTAAATCTTCATTAGATTCTTTCATGCAATATTCATCATATTTTCTTTTTGCATCTTTAACTGGTTTATCTATACTACGGATAAAATGTTTAAATGCAATATGACATATTTCGTGTGCAAAAACAAATACTTGTTCCTCAAAGGTAAGACTGTCTAAAAAATCTGGATTAAATATAATTTTCTTAACCTCTATACTACCATCTTCTAAAGTCTCACCACATACTGCCGCTGTATCAATACTTTCATCTTCTAAAATAGGAACATTAAATAATGCAAGAGATGAAAAATAAGGATATTGTCTTTTTACCGCACGAATTATTCTATCAATATTATATTTTGACATCTTTCCTCCTTATAATTACTTTCTATTAATACCTATATTATTTTCTGTAGTTAATTTCATATTTCTTTTCTTTATTGCGTAATATATTGATATATACTCTTCTCCTAAACACTTATCTATAAAGTCTTCTATTACTACATCACTTAAATCATTTGTTGATATAAGCATACTTAATGCATACATCTTATCATCTATATTTTTAAAATCATCCACATTATATTCATCATTTATTATTTTAGTTATATCCAGTGGTGTTCTTTCATAATATGATATAAATGCGGGAGCAAGCTCGCTTCCTATACATTCTTCTATTCTTCTATTACTTACGTGATTATATACACCTCCACGTTTTTCTGCCATATATATTGCTTTTGATAATTTTTCCCATCTTCTTGGATCGTGAATTGGTTCTGTTATTTTTTCATTGTTTAAACTACTAAACATTACTTTATCTTGATTGGCTATACAAAATGATAATACTATTGGGTGTATATTTAAATTTCCTGGTTTTTCATTTACCTCAAGTGCCCAGTTTTGCCACTCTCTTATATCGAATTCTATTTCTATATGAAAGTCAAATCTTCTATGTAATGGTTCAGGTAACACCGACCCATTATAATCTGTTACTACCGCTGTTGATTCCTCAGGTCTATTTCCTGCTGCTACTATCGCACAATTGTCAGGTAAAACCCATTCCTCATTACCGTTTACTCTTCTTGCTTCTATTATATCCCATACTAATGATTTTATATTATCTCTTACATTGGTTAATTCATCGATAAATAAAATATGCATTCTATCTGGTTCTTCAGTACATTTTTTTACAAGTGTTACATACCACTGTGGTGGATATAGTTTTCCAACCTCACCGTTTGGTTCTTTTCCTCCTACTACCTCTTCTGGTAACATTCCCGGTTTTAATCTTATTTCTGTATAAGTTGGATCTATTTTAGCTACACGTTGTGTTTTTCCTATTCCAGATTTACCCCATAACATTGTAGACATTCCATCTTCTACATTCATTCTAAGTCTTTCTGTTACACTATCTTCACTTTCTACTGTAATTAATTTTTGAATATTTACTTTTTGTTCTTTTGAAACCCTTTTTAAATTTACTCTTTTTCTTCTTAAAGCAACTGCCTCTAATATTTTTTCATCTTTATTATATTTATTTACAGCTGCATCATATATGGTATTTGTTGAATAATCAGAATTAATAACTTTAATTGCAATATCTTTTGAATATGTTTTATTAATAATCCACATTAATGTTTCTTCATTTGTTGATTTATTTATTACTTCATCTATCACCATATTCGCTGTCGCATCATTATAAAATTTGGATAAATTTAATGCACTTTGATACACTTTTTCTGTTGCATAATTACTATTTATAACACTTTTTAATATCTTATCTGCCGGATGTCTTCCTATTATTGATATTAATGTAGTTTCATCTTTTGTTTTATTTATTATTTCATTAAAAATGATTATTCGTGACTCATAATTATAATAATCTATTAATTCCACTATTTTTTTATATACAACCTCGGTTGCATAATTACTATTTATAATACTTATTAATGTCATTACTTCTGCACGTTTTTGTATTATTGATATTAATGTAGCTTCACTTTTTGTTTCGTTTATTATTTCATTAAAAATCTTTTTTCGTGACTCATAAATATAATAATCTATTATTTCTACTATTTTTTTATATACAACCTCGGTTGCATAATTACTGTTTATTACATTTATTACTATTATATCTTCTGGTCGTTTTCCTATTATAGATATTAATGTAGCTTCACTTTTTGTTTTATTTATTATTTCATTAAAAATCTTTCTTCGTGACTCATAAATATAATAATCTATTATTTCTACTATTTTTTTATATACAACCTCGGTTGCATAAGAGTTATTTATTACATCTATTACATTTTTACTATCTGGATGCTTTTTTATTATAGATATTAATGTAGCTTCGTCTGTTGTTTTCTTTATTACCTCATTAAGAATTTTTTTTCGTGACTCGTAATTATAATAATCCATTATTGATATTGCTTTTTTATATACCTCTTCTGTTGCATTTTTATCATTTATAACATTTATAACATCAGATAATTCCCTTGATGATTGTAATTTATTTATTAATTCCTGCTCGTTCATTTCTACCTCATTAATCAATATCTATGATATCTCTCCAATTATCTGGAAATCCTATTTTATTTAGTAATTTATTAGTTGGAATAATATTTGTTTTACCATCTAAAATATCAAATTCATAACTTATTTCATTCATCATGTCTCTAAATTCATCAGTTGTCAGCATCTGTTTAAATATAATAATTACTGCAAACATATCATCCTTACCATATATGTATTCATCATCTTTCTTTTCGATATTTAACATACTATGATAAATTGTATCTGGTATTATTCTTTGTGTTTTATGTTCATATAAAATATCTTCATGTGCACATAAATTTCTATAATTAGATAAAATATGTAAATAAGTTGAAAAAGTTATTGGATCAATATTATATAAATCAGATATCATTTTTTGATCTTTTTGCTTTAAAATATCAAAATATTCTGAAACTAAACCAAATGATAATAATTTAACAAGAATCCACATAGGAACATATCCATAATTAGTTATATAGTGATATGTAGCCGTATGTTTTGAACCGTTTATTTTAATTTGCCTACTAATTTTATTAAGTACATCGTGTACTTGTCGTACATCCATAGGATCATTAGTATAATTTTTAGGAAGCAAATATTCTTTTTCATTAATACCGTAATTTTGTGATAACTGATAACTTATTATTGATTTTACATTGTTTTCTATTACTAATAAATTTTTAAAAAAAATGTTACGCATTTTTCTATCAAACAAAAAAATACCGTGTAATTCTTCAAAAGTTGTTCCTTTTATAAATTTATCTTTTGATGATTCAAAAAAATGTCTATACCCACTTAAAAAGAAATAATTCTCCCTAAGCAAAATATTTTTTGCTTTTTCTATATCAAAAATAATAAGACCTCTATCTTTTAATATTTCAATTTGTTCATCTAATGTTCTAAATACTTTTCTCATGTTATCACCATATCAAGTATAACATATTATAAGAAAAAAAAGAACAAAATAGTTCTTTAATATTCATAAATTCCTAATATTTTTTCTTCATCAAGTTCACTTAATTCATCTACTATCCATTTATTATTTTCATCTTTTGTTAAATTAAAATAAATAGTATATTTAACTTTATCAGTATTATTTTTCATTTTATCTAATTTATAATCTGTAAATTTTTCTAAATTTATTGTGTTGTCTTTATTGGTAAATTCATTCATATTATTATTTAAATAATTATCACTAAATTTAATTACTTTATAGTAATCATATACTGTAATTTCAACTTCTACCATTGCATTATCACCATTGACAGTTTCGTCTTTTATTGAATATACCATATTCTGAAAGTTCTTTTTCATTATATCTTTATACATGCTTTTTTGATTGCTATTGAATAATTGCTCCTTTTCTACAACCAAATTCAAATCATTTAATACATCATCGGTTAATTTTTGATAATTATTTAAATAACTTTCCACTTTTTTTATAGGAGTATTATCTATATCATTAATATTTAAACTACATCCACTAATTATAATTAAAGTAAGTATAATAATAAATATCTTTTTCATTTTTCCTCCACTATTATTTTGATTAAATATTTATTATTTATACACATTTTTTTATAAAAAAACATAACTTTAGTTATGCATTTTTTATTTTATTTATATAATTATTAACTTTCATCGGCCATTCCTTAGATTCAGCATACTTAGGTCCCATAGTCTCAGGAGTAGTTAGACCATAACTATAATAATTTCTATTTAAATTATCTATAAACGCTTTAATTCCATCATCAAGTGATGGGAAAGAAGCATAAGCTCCACAACCAGATCC
This sequence comes from uncultured Caryophanales bacterium, assembly GCA_946414975.1. The sequence continues at coordinate 8,136 of CAMKQS010000011.1, forward strand.
TTTCATTCCACCAACATTATAACAAGTGTTTACCATTCTACTACAAGATGAATTACATCCTGTTTCAAGCAGAATAATCGCAGTTGCAAGATAAGGATCTACACCAACCTCTAAAGCATAAGTTGCGATTAAATTACCTTTGCCAGACATAGTTGAATGTAACACTCTATCTAATTTCATAGACAACTCTTCAATAGTCATATTGTCATATACAATAACAGGTCTTGAATCAATATATTCTTGTATTTCACTATTTTTATAATCATCTAAAGCATCTTCACTATCAACTAAAACATTGGCAGCTGCAAGCGTATCTTTAGCCTTAACATCTACCTTTGTGTTACCTTTTATCACTAAAACTAAAACTATTACAATAACATCAAGAATAGTTAGTATTATTCCAAACTTCTTATTAAATTTCACAAATCCACCTCAATTTAAAATTAAGTATAGATTCATGTTACCATCTTGTATATAACTTGTCAAATTAATCATTTATTAAAAATAGTAGATAGTATATAATTAATATTTATTTAGACAAGTTTTCTTTTTTTAACTTCTTTACAAATCGAGCTACATTTTCATTTATCTCCGGTGTTTTAAACTCTTCAGCTTTAAATATTACATAATCATTTAAATTTAATTTTTTATCTTTTAATTCATGACTTAAAAGTAGATAATTATCACCATTTAAGTCAATTATACTCCCTGTATTACCATCAAATTCAACTATTTTTCCATAATTCATAATTACTCCTTTATTTTGTTATAAATTCATCGTTTATAACTGATTTTATATTTTTTTTACCCAGATAATAAAAATCATAAGGAAATCTATTAATAACATAATTAATTATTTGTTTTTTTATCGTACTCAATGAACTAGAAGGAATATTGCTTTTTTCAATTAATAGAATCTCATTTTCAATAGCAGTCTTGATTATTTGCTTTTGAAATTCTTCCTCCCTAAATTCACTTTTTCCTTCTTTTTCTATAAATAAACTTGCTCTATATAAATTTCTATCAATATTTATTAAAGCTTGCTTTAAAACATAATTATTATTTATAGCTTCAATAATATTATTATTAAACTTTAAGTATTCCCCTTCATCATAATGTGGATCAGGCAGTGGAATACTGCTTAACATTGATTGTGCTAAAGATGCATCAGTAATTTCATCATCTCTAATCTTTTTATAAAAAAACTTAGATGGAACACTATCTACATAGGTTACATTAGCATACTCCTTTGCAATTTGTTTTAGTTTTCTATTCAAAATATCAGTTAAATGAATTCCTAACCAATTAGGTGCTCCACACAAATAAACTTGAGTATTTTTTCCACTAATACGATTTTGATTATGAATATATTTTAAAATTGCTTCTAATGATTTTAAATCCCTTTTCACACCATAAACAAGTTTATTCTTTATTTTTCCTCCCCTTGTTACGTTGTCTAAAAATGATCCTGTACAACCATTGTATATAACTATATTAGCTAAATTTTCATCATCTTTAGTAATAATATCATTTAATCCTTTATCATCATCAACTTTTAAAGGATAATACTCATTAATTTCATCATCAGTTATACCAGGTGAAACCATAGAAGTAACACCACCACTATAGTCTCTTCTTACCATATTATTCATTTCTGATTCTTTTATATTAGAAATAAGCCAATCATATATATGCTCGTCACCATTATTTTGAGCACGAGCAAAACTATGTCTTTCTAACTTAATATTATGTTTATTTAATAAAATATCTAAACTTTCATTTCTCATTAACAAAGGTTTTATTTTTCTAGTCATTGAATAGCCTGCTCCAATAGAATTTCCAAGACTGGTCATAATAACATTTTTTATTCCAAGATTACTAAATATACCAGCTAATCTGTTATTTTCTTCATTTTGTATTTCTAAAATTTTCTTTTCTTGCACTATTATCACCTCTTATATAATTGTCTATTTGGCCTATAATTTTCTTAACTATTAACTCATTACCAATCTTATTTGGATGATAATCATAGTTTGCACAATAGTTTATTATAAAATAACAATTAATATAATGTACATTTTCATATTTAAATTTTAACACAAAAAAATAAATAATTAAATATATTTATTTTTTATTTACATTATTTTACTAATTTACTTATAAAATTAGCTATCTTTTCAGATGAAGATGTTAAAAATTGTAAAAAATCCATTTGATTATTGCTATTAGGGTTATCTGATATGCTTCTAACAACTATAAAATCAATACCAGATAAGTAACATACTTGTGCGATAGCAGCACCTTCCATTTCTACTGCATCACAATCAAATTTATTTTCTAACATTCTAGAATAATCTATATCTGTTACAAATATATCACCTGATGCAATTACACCTTTTTTTATTCCAAATTTAACACATTTATTAACTAACTTTCTCGATGCTTCAATATATACTCCAATATCAGGAATATAACCTAATTCATGATTAAATTTAGTTAAATCAAAATCGTGTTGAACTAGCTTTTCAGCAACTATTAAATCACCAATTTTAGTATCCTTCAAGCCTCCTGCAACACCTACATTTATTATATAATCTAATTTATAGTTATCGATCATAATTTGAGCAGTTCTTGCTGCATTAACTTTACCTATTCCACATTTGACTATAACAACATTCTTGCTGTTAATTTTTCCTTCCAAAAATTTTATATCAAATAATTCTTTAGTTTTATTTAATTTGAATATCCTTAATAAAGAATTTAGCTCTTCTTCCATTGCTACAATTATACCAATCATAATACCTCCATTAAATTAATTATACACAAATTTTATGCATTTTTACAATATAAAATAGTTATTTAATTACAATAAAAGCCTATACACAAAAACATAAATTACATACTATAAAACGAGGAGGATATTATGAATAACTATTTTAATATAGATAATCAATTTTTTAATAGCTCTAGCAAGCAAGATTTAGATTTATATGACCCATATGAAGGATTTATAAGAGGAAATATGTATAAGAATTTATATGATCCTTACAAAATAAACTCTCCATATGAGATAAAGCCAATGAATGAACAAGCTGAAATGTTAACTTATATTGATGCTTTATGTTTTGCTTGTATTGATTTAGGACTTTACTTAGATGTATTTCCTAACAATAAAGATGCAATTAATTTATTTAATAAATATAATGGACAAAAAAACAGTTTAATGAATAAATATCAAGAGAAATTTGGTCCATTAACATTAGATAGTGATGCATTAAATGCATACCCATGGGCTTGGAACGAAAGGCCTTGGCCATGGGATAATAATTAGGAGGATAAAATGTGGATATATGAAAAAAAACTGGAATATCCAGTTAATATTAAAAAGAAAGATTTAAAAATGGCTAAGTTGCTGTTAGACCAGTACGGCGGAGCAGATGGTGAATATGCAGCTGCTATGAGATATTTAAATCAAAGATATTCTATGCCAGATGAAAAAGGATTTGCACTTCTAAACGATATTGGAACAGAAGAATTAGCTCATGTTGAAATGATTGCAACCATGGTCACACAACTTATGAAAGGAGCTACTGCTAAAGAATTAGAAAATGCAGGTCTAACTCCAAACTATGTATATAGTGATCACGCAATATTCCCTTTAAACTCTAATGGAGTTCCATTTACCAGTGCATACATTGAAACAAAAGGTGACTTTAGAGCTGATTTAGAAAGTGATATGGCAGCTGAACAAAGAGCACGTGCAACTTATGAATATTTAATGAATCTAACTAATGATCCGGACTTACTTGCCCCACTTTCATTTTTAAGACAAAGAGAAGTAGTTCACTACCAAAGATTTAAAGAACTAAGAGATTATTATTTAGAAAAATATGAGAAAAATTATAAAACAAAATAAAGCTTGTAAGCTAATTAGCTACACAAGCTTTTAAACTAGAATCATAGGAATAATTATCAGGACAACATACCATTCCAGTCTTTTCATAATGATAATTATCATTACATACTGACACTTTTTCCATAATATTTTTTATGCATTTTCCATTGCTTAACGTAAACTCTTTTGTACAAGTTAATTCTTCACTACATCTTTGATTATCTTCAACTAATCCACCATTGCAAATAGGCTCTTCTACTTCTACATCATCAGTTTCAATTAAACAAATACCATTTTCGGGATTTTTACACTTTGGATACTCATAATCTTTGGTATCCTTTTTTGTTTCCTTTTTTTCTTCAGTTTTCTCAACCTTATCATTTTTTTCAGAGTTATCTTCTGTATTTGGCTTTATAGTAGTTACAGTATTAATTGGACCATCATATGTATAAGATGAAGATAACGTTTTACCGGCAATTACATCATCAATTAAAGTTTTTACTTGCTCTAGTGACCCTGTAACTGGCAACATTACATATAGTTGCATATTACCACCACTATACGTATACTCTCTACTATCTACTCCCTCTAAGTTATAAGTAGATACATTCCAGCTAGCCATATCATTAAGTTGCATCTTTAATAATGATGTAATTTTATTTTGACTCATATTAGTTTGAAATTTACCATCAAGAGATTTAAGTAATGAACTATATTTTGTTATTATTTTTTTACTACAGACCTTTTTTATAATAGCAGCAATTACTGCTTGTTGATCTTTACCACGTTGTCTATCTCCTGCAGCAAATGCCTTTCTTTCGCGGGCAAATGACAACGCTTGTTCACCATTCATAAAATTATTACCTTCTGTATAATGCATTCCATCAATCGATGTAAATGTATAGTCAGAATAAACAGTTATACCATCTAATGCATTTACAATATCAATTAATGAAGTAAAGTTAACTTTAACGTAATAATTTATCTCAACATCCAATAAATCTTCTATTGTTGATATTGACATATCGACGCCATACATCCCCGCATGCGTTAATTTATCTTTATTTCCTCTAATACCGTGTAATTGAACATAATAATCTCTTGGTATACTTGTTAATAAAACTTGTTTTGTTTCAGGATTTACCGTTATAAGCATATTTACATCACTTCTAGATACAGATGTAATTTTTCCATAAGTATCAATCCCGCTAACATATATTGTAAATGGTTTTGATGTTACATCAACATCTTTAGCCTTAGCTTTAGACTTTATTTTTATTGAAAATTTATATATTACCTTAGTCTTAGATTCAAATTCGTTATTTTCCTCTTTAATCATAGATAAAACAGAATCTTCAATAACAATTACTTTTGTTTTATCATTTATTAAATCTTCTGAAAGCGATGTAGAATCATTATATTTTTTAAATGTTACATCTACTTTCTTTAATATCTTTTTATTAGCATCAGCTGCACCAGTAGAATTACCATAATATCCAACATCTAATGAATCGATATCCTCTATTTTTTCATATTTACTATCTTTAAGTACAATAACTGAATAGTTTTCTAATTTATAATTAACATTTTTTATTTTAGATAAGAACCCTAATGTGTGCAATATATAGTAAGAAGCAAAACATATTACACCTATTACAAGAATAGATAGAAAGCTTATGAATATTCTTATTCCTTTTTTTGCTTTCCTTCTCATTAAAAATGATGAAAATAAAATGTTTATAAATCCTAAAACAATTACAATTGTATAATAATACTTATTAGGTAAAATATTTACTTTATATAATATATACAAAATAAATATTGATGCTATTAATAATAATAAAGCTAATATTTTAAAAAAACTAATTTTTCTTTTTCTCGTTTTATTCTTTTTTCTCATAATATCACAGCCTAATTATAACAAATTATAATTTTGGTGTAAACAAATTCACATATTTTTCACATTTTTAATTCTTTTATGCTCACGATTAAAATAATCATCTGTCATACCTGCTATAAAATCAATAACTATTCTCGCATTAGTATTTTTATGATATATTTTATTTTTATAATCTAAATATACTTTATAAATTGGTGAATCATAATTATTAATACTTAAATCATTTAAATAAGTATTAAATAACAGCCTAAACATTTTTTCATATATTTTAATTTGCTCCTTGGAATTAGCTTTTAAATATATATTTTCATAGTTAAATTTTTTTAGATCTATAATAGCACGATATACTTCATTAGACATACTTATATATGGTTTATTATAACTATTATCAATTATATCTAATATAACATTGTTTACAAGCTCCCTATTATTATTTCCAAGATATTTGGTAATATGTTTTGGAATATCATTTCTTTTTATCACACCAACTCTTAATGCATCTTCAATATCTCTTCCAATATAACCTACTATATCACTAATTCTAACCACACAACCTTCTAATGTCATGGGACGCATTTTAGAAATTACGCTTGAATCAAAATAAGAAGCATTATATTCCTTAATAAATTCATCAACACTCTTTTTTTTAGGTTCGTACAAACCAAGAGGTATTTCACCGTTATGACACATTATCGCATCTAACACCTGTACAGTTAAATTTCTGCCCTGACCTTTATTCTCAATATACATAAGAGTTCTAACACTTTGAATATTATGATTAAAATATCCTTCATTATTTTCTAGGCTAATTTTATTTAAAATAGCTTCTCCTACGTGTCCATAAGGTACATGACCTAAATCATGTCCTAAAGCAGCTGCTTCAATCAAATCCTCATTCAAATTAAGTGCTCTACCTATTGTTCGAGCTATTTTACTAACAAGTTGAACATGAGTCATACGTTTACTAATATTAGTATTCTCACTATTACTAAAAACTTGTGTTTTATCTAAATATCTTGTATATGATAATGAATAAATTATTCTATCAATATCTCTAAAAAAAGGTGGCCTAATATCATTTTTTTCCTTTTTTATTCTAATTGCTTCACTGTTCTTACAAGCATATTTTGACAAATTGTGCTCAAATTTATTCATATTATCACTAATACTCATTTTTATACCTCCCCATAATATACAACAATTACCTCACTTTAGAATTCAGATCAACCTGGCTTTCTACTTTCATTGTTTTTAGATTAAGGCAAATCCTTTTACCATCATAATTATATTTTATCTTATCAACAGGAAAAAATCTTAAAACATTATTAACATATTCTCCATCACCATATTTACTTTCATCCCAACCAGATAAATATTTCCAAGGATTCTCATGTGCATCTTTCATATATTTGACCCATTCAAAATTTGCATAATCATTTTTTATAGCATCAAAATTACCATAAGCATCAGATAAAACTAAATCAACCATTCCTTGACCAAAATTATGAGCTTGAATAGCTAATAATGGATTACCATTGTTATAATTTAAGCTATTTTGAAAAAGCATACAGCCAATTTTAATATTCTTAATAGGATCACACGCTGCTTCCATTGTTATATATTCTATATCTACCTGACCAGTCTTATAATTATATGCACTTATTTTCTCTCCTGAAGGACTTTCAAGTTGCATAATTCCTACACCATAACCAGAATACATATAACCACCAGGAATACAAGCCTTATGGTTTAAAGATGATTCCTGCATAGCAATAGCACACATTAAATTTGGATCAACTCCATATGCTTCTGCATACTCATAAAAATATCTTCCAAGTGGTCCATATAAACAATCATTTACTTCCCTAACTCCGCCTGAACCAATTTTAAATGGATCAATTATGGTATCAACTGCAATTTTAGTATTATGAGCTTTATTTTCACTATTTTTTTTATCCTCAGTAGTAATAACAATTTTTGTATTATCCTCTTCTGCATAAGTTTTAGCTATATTTATTCCACATAAAACTATAATTCCTAACCCTGTTAATACAACTATTCTTTTTTTTATCGTTTTTAATCTTTTGGCTTTTTTGTTACTATATTTATTTTCCTTATATACTTTCATATTCATTATCCCTCTTTTTTAAAGCGTGTAAATACTCAATTGTAGTCTTTTTTTCAACCTCTTTATTTTTACTAGCTTTATATCTTTTATGATTTGTCTCATATCTTTTATATTCACCATATTTGCTCATAATTTCTTCTATTTCTTTAAAACTCATAATTCCCTCATCATTATAACTTAAAAATATATATTTAAATTTAGCATTAGCAATCAAATCTTCAAAAGCTTTAGCAACTTCATTTTTTTTATTATATTTTGAATTAATACTCTCTTTTCTAATTCCAGTCTTACCCTTTATAATTGGACTATCACCATAAGCAATAGTTTCTAATATATGATAATTTGAACTATATCTTCTAGAATTATATGGAGGATCTAAATATAAAATATCTCCTTTTATTATATTTATTAATTCATTAGAATCTTCAATATATACCTTAGATTTAGTATTTTTATTTACTATAATATCAAGAGGTTTAATCTCTATAGTTTTTTGGGCACTCTTTTTCATATTTTTTAAAAACGCTTCATATACTGATGCAGTATTTGCAACCTTATCTGCTGCTTCAATTAGACAAGCGAGTAAATAATAATATTCATTCTTTTCAATATACTCTTTTTTATACCATTTTTCTATCTGATCTCTCATTGAATCAATTTTAATGGCATTCTCTATAGTAAAATAATTTCTTTGATACTTATCGTTTAATGTACCTAGACTAGTATAATTTTTATAAATAAAACCTTGATAACTATTAAGCTTATTTAAATAAATGAAGACATCTTGAATCCCCTTTATTTTTAATCTAGAAAACAATAAATCATTATTATTTTCCAAATAATGCTTATTTAAAACAAAACTATAAAATTGAGTATCATTAGCAATTATATTATAACCTAATTGTTTAAATCTTTTACCAACTACTCCTGTTCCAGCAAATATATCACAAAATACTTTTCCCTCTTTATTCGTAAAATCAATAATAGATTCCTCTAGAAAATTAATTATAGAGTGTTTAGATCCTATATAATTCATCTTAATACCAACTTTCCTATATACAATTATACACTAATTAATATAAAAAAAAAAGCTAATTACTTAGCTTAAAAAATACCATTTTCAGTTAATTTATAATATGGACATAATTCAGTTTTATAAGGCATAACCCTTTGAGCTAAAATAATTGCTTCAAACATTTTTAATGTTTTTAAATCAGATACTGATACTAGTGGCGATACTTTCCCATCTTCTTCTTTATTACCACACATCTTACTAATTTCTTCAAGAGTTTCCATATCAGAAGATAATAAATATACAATATTATTAAAACATGCTTTTAATAGATTTGTTTGTTCTTTACCATATATATTTTCAATCTCATTAAATCCACTTACAATAATAGTAAATTTCATTCCAAAATGTTTTGAATTATTAACAATGTTTACAATATTTTTTATATAATTCATATTGTTAAAATTATCTAATATAATATTATATTTACAACTATCATTAAAGACTCTTTTAGCAAATGTAAATTGACTTATTATAAGAGATATTAATCTTTCAGATACTGTAGTCATTCCTGGAACTAAATAAATAATTGTTTTACTATTAAATAAACTATCATAATCAAAATTTGTATCTGATAACATATTTTTTAAATCTGTTTTACTAAAAAATGATTTTATTTTCTGATTAAACACAGAAATAATGCTTCCTCTTGTTTCATTTGGCGCGCTTAAAATACCAACCAAATTTATATACGATGGATTCTTTTTATCTAAAGAATTAATAAACTTTTCATTATCTTCAACAATTTCATTTTCAATTTCCTGTATTGCATCAAAACTTAAATCAATATCGTTTTCAAGTGCATATAATACAAGCCCCGAGAAAAAATTGATTGCTGAATTTTCCCAAAATGGATCACCAATATTATCATTTTTTTCCCTAATTAAAGAAAAACCTAAATTTTCAATTGCTTCTTGAGCTAAATCATAGTCTTTATTTTTATATAATTTAGTAATTAAAGCAAATGGATTAAAACTATCACCACTACGTGAATTATCAAAATTAAACACTAAAGTATTATAACCATTTTTTTCAAATTCCTCGTGTGTAAAATTATATAAATCCTTATTTAAATCAGTTACAATTACAGATTCGGTTGCTAAAAGTGATGTTTTTAATAATGGCAAAGTTACTGCTTGAGTCTTTCCACTACCACTCTCTCCAATAACTAAATTGTTATTAAACTTGCTATCAATGTAAATATTTTCCTCATCATAACACATATAAATACCTGAATTTTTAATTTTTTCATCTTTATTAACTGGTGCTAATGGCACATATTTTTTCATGTTTTCTGTAGTTTCAAAATGTGAATTTAACATATTATCTCTCCTTTCACAATCAGTATATAATAATATTAAAATGCTTATTTAAACAATAGTGGTATATTGATTTTTATAAATACATATTGTATATTATAAATGGTGATTATATGTTTTCAAATGAACTAATATGCGACATATTAATATATATAAATGATAATTTAAAAAGAAAAATATCTATTCATACATTAGAAGAAAAGTTCTTTTATAATAGATATTACATAATGAAATTATTTAAAAAAGAAATTGGTTTAACAATTACTGATTATATCAATTCACTTAAAATATATAGTGCTATTAAAAGTATTGAAAGTACAAATAATAATATGTTGAATATCGCACTGACAAATGGTTTTAATTCGTTAGAATATTTTTCAGAGATGTGCAAAAAAATAACAGGAGCATCTCCAACAACCATAAAAAACTATTTACACAACAGAAATAATATAGATGAAGATACAAAAATAAAAATAACAAATTCAATAAATAACCTATACAACATTTCAAACATAAAAAAAGATTATCTATCTAAAAGAAAGATAAAAGATAATCTTATTAAAAAACTTTCAATATTTAAATAATCTATCTTGTAATTAATGCAGGTAGATCATTATATTTACTAACATACTGCTTATATGCACCACTACAAGAGCATACCTCTACATCATCTAAATTAGACTTTTTATATTTATTCTCTCCTGTTTCATTACTTGACTCATAATATACCTTAAAGCCAATATCTCTACCACATTTCTCACATTTTATATTTACATCTTCAATAATTCTTTTATTCATACTATACCTCGCTATCCTATACAACAATAGTATATCACAGCAAGATAAAACTTGTAAATAATAATTAATAACAATTTTAATAGCAAAAATTCATATAAGGTATGCAATTTTGGAATACCTTATATTGTACAATAAAAACCCAGCAATTTAAATATTGCTGGGTTTCATAATTTCTCTTTATTCATTAAATTATATATTATTTATAGATTTTCACTTTAGCAAACAAAATGTCTCTTACAAAAATTCAAAGTATTGAATCTACCAAATTTGAAATATTTTCATTCTATGTACTCAATAAATTAAAATTATCCTTTGTTAAATCAATTTTTTTAATTCTTTTTGTAATACTCTTTTCTCATTCTTATTTTATCTTTTTCTTTGTAGAATCATTTTCAATTTGTATTTTTACTTTCTCTAAAATTCTTACAGAAAACTGTCTATCGCCAACTTTATAACTACTATTTTCTCCAATCTTCTTTTTATATACTGATGCACCTAATGGACTATTAATAGATATTTCACTAATTTCAGCTTTTATATCACCCGTATATCCTACTAATTTCATTAACATTTCTTTAGATTCATTACTAGATACTGAAATAGCTATGTTTATAACATCACCTATATCTACTATCATGTCATCATTACTGTTTTCAACTATCTTTATATGTTTTAATTGTTCTCTCATATCCGATAATTTACTCATTAATCCTCTTTCTTCCATTTCAGTTTGATATAAGGTTGGATTATCATGCCATCCATCTCCTTGAAATATTGCAACTTCACCTTTAAAATGTCTTATTTTATTTAATTGTTGTTCCACTTTTAAAATTTCTTCCAAATATTTATCATATCCTACTTTATCCATTTTTAATTCTTCCATATTATACCCCCATATTAAAGACTAATTAATTTCATCCTTATACTTTTCTGAATACCATTTTGCAAATTGATCTTTTGCATCACCCCAATAGGATGCTTCTTTTTCATAATCAATATCTCTTAGCTCACTTAAAGTCTGTGTTTCACCATCTGGTATATAAAATTTATCATGCCATCTTCCTCTTTTTCCTCTAGATTCCATAGAAATAGTGCCAGTTCCTCCACCTGTAAACACTATTGGTTCTTTGCCTGGTTCACAATATGCAAAACAATGTTCAAGTCTTGCTTTCCTATTTTTTTCATTCTTAAATAATTCCAAAAATTTTTCAACACCAATTTGTTTATCAAAATAATGATTATATGGTCCAGGAAGTCCTCCAAGAGCATCAACATACAGTCCTGAATCAGATTTTAAAACTGCATATCCTAATTTGTCTGCCGCATATTTTGCACTAAATGATGCAACCTCTGCACATGTTTCTGCCTGAATTTCTAAAATTTCAAAATCAGGATTAACTATTTCTAAATTAAATCCATACTTCTTTCCAAAAAATTCATTTGCTTCTTCCACCTTATGTGGGTTTGTTGTTAAATAAATTAATTTTTTCATATTAACCATCCATTCCTTTCACTCCTAATTTATTCTATAAATAAAGTTCGTGTAAACTTTATATCATAATTATAACATATTATCTAATATATTTTTTACTTTTTGAATAAGGAATTTCATCATCAGTTATGCCCCAAGAGTTCAAAAAAAATTTTTCCCATATCAAATCATACGGCGATTCATCAAAATGCTTGGTAAGTTTACTAAAATCAAAATACGGTAAAATTTCTAATGGATTAATTGTATTTTCCTCTCCTGAATGTGATGTATTGCTCGTTCTAACTTCAAAATGTAAATGTGGAATTCTAGAACCACCAGAACAACCACTTAACCCTATAATCTGTCCTTGATTAATTATATCTCCTTGATTTACTAAAACTTCTCTTAGATGTGCATAAATTAGTCTTTTCCCATTGCTATCAAGCACTTCAACTTTGTTTCCATATCTTTCATTCCATTTAGCCACACCACTTACAATTTTTTCATCTAAACCTGCTGCAACCACTTCTCCACTGATTGAAGCTCTGACTGGTGTCAAAGTCCTAGTTGTAATGTCAAAACCTGAATGAAATCTTGGTTTTCCCAATATCATATGTATAGGTCTCAATCCATATTTATCATGTTCAATTAATATATATTTAGGTTTAACAGGCCATTCATATTTTTCTTTCATAATTTTTCTCCTATCTATTAATATATTTTTTAATTTCTTCAAAGTCTTTAATTCTATACATATTTGGCACAATGATTCTATCTTCATTGTATGAATGATTAATTAATAATCCAATTTTTCCAGTATTTATAACGCTCAAACAATTACTATAAGAATCGTCTATCAAATATGATATATTGTGTTGTTTACAGAATTCACCTTTATTATTTATTTGAATACAAATTTTATCATAAGGAATCTTATTAATAGTAAGCATATTTATAATCTTTTTTTCCAAATCAACGTAATCCAAGTTAGATTTTGCTGGAACAAGCCAAATACTATACTTTAGACTTTTGAGATAGCTTAAAGTGTTGCTTACACCACTTTTTATTGAAGAATTAAAAGTTAAATCATCTCTATATATTTTCCAAAATTCGACAGTATCTTCATCTGTTCAATTATAAATATTTTCTGGCAAATATAAATGTTTATCAGCCGATTTCATATTATTAGAATTCTTTCTATTAAAATTATCTGCTTTTTTCATTAAATTGGGCCATACATCAACAATAGTATCGGCTATATCTACTCCTATTATTTTTTTCATATATTTATTACATCTTCATCTGATCATATTTATTATATAAAAGTTTTAAATAATCATATACTTCATTATTTTTTACAATAGCAAGTTCTGCAATTCTTTTACAATAATTACACTTATCACATTTATTTGTACATTTATTTTTAACAAAAAATTCTATAAAGCCATCTAATTTTTTATTATCTATATAAATATGTCTTTCACATTCTCTTGGCTGCCCTAGACCTCTTACTCGTCTAATCTCATCATAAATATCTTTTCTTGTTGATACTTCGTTCTTTTCAAAATTTAAAATATTTTTTGTATAACAACCATGTCCTTGAATAAGATCCAATAAATTTCCTTCATATTTTCTCTCAGTATATGCTTTTACTCTTTTTACTAATTCGATTGTTGGAAAATCTCTTTCTGTGATTTTAAAATGCTCTATGCCTATTTTCTCATAATATTTTATATCTTCTGGTCTAACCCAAGGAGATTTTATATATTCCTCCAAGTTTTCAAGTTCTTTCTTTTGACAATAAAATAAACTCCAATCTTCATAATAACTTTTTTTATCACTTTTAATAGAAGCATGCGATAAAGCATTTGTATGTGTATATATCATTGGACAATTTTTTAGGCAACTATTAGTGGCTAATATTTCAATTTTAGCCTTTTTTAAATTTTCTACCATATATTTCAAAGCATTAAAATCCCTATTTATTTTCACAAAATCAACACAGATATAATCTGCACCCATATCTTCCCAATATTTCGCTTTTTCATATGAATCTATACAAGCAAAAGTTGAAATTCTAACTGTAAAATCATTTGGAAAATATTTTTTTACAAATTGAAGAATATATGGATTAGTTACTGTTAAAGCATTAACACCAACATCCCTCAAATAACTTAAAAATTCTTTAAATCTATTTTGCCATTTAACATCTTGTTCATCATTTGATAAGCAACTTCCATTCAACAAATAATTAAATTTTATCCCAGCTTTCCTTGCTTTTTTTATATGATTTTCAAATTTTTCTTTTTCGACATCTGCTAATGTATTATCTGGCCTACCACCGCCTATAAAATCATTTTTTAATTTTCCATATATTTCATATACTGGATAGTCCCTTATCTGATCTATTAAACTATCATCAAAATTAGTTGCTAATGATATTTTCATAAACTCACCTCCTATTATATTTGGTAGTATGTAATGTAGGTATCAAACAATAAAATTTATTCATCCTCATATTCTCCCAAAATATAATTATTATCTTTTAGTATTTTATTAATTCCCTTTAAAAATTTTATATTAGTATTTCTATCTTGAATAGCAATTCTAATATGCAAATTATTGCATTTATCATAAACAGGTACTATTGATATATCATTTTTTTCCAACTCATTCAGAAAATTTTTATTAAATATAGTTCTTGTAAAAATAGTATTAGAATAACTTTTTATAACCTTTATACCAATCTTTTCTAATTTTCTTATAAGAAATTCTTTTTCTTTTAAAATTTCATTAATATTTTGTAAAACATATGTTTCTGTATTATTTAACATTATTTTTGCAATCAAACAAGAAATACCAGAATACTCATTGGTTGTAATATTTTCTAAATATTTTTCTTTAAATTTAGTAGAACAAGCTAAATAACCTATTCTTAAATTAGCTAATCCATATGCCTTTGAAAATGATCTAACAACAAATAAATTGTCCGGCAATTTTGGAATTATTTCTAATATACCTTTATGTTTTGAGAATTCTATACCTGACTCATCGATTACTATTGGTATTTTTAACAAATTTGATAATTTAAATAACTTTTTTGGTTCTATAAATTTTCCTGTGGGATTATTTGGATTGCAAATATATATCATCCTTGTTCTTTTATCTATTGAATTTATAATATTATCTATATCCAAATCATATTTATGAGTATAAACCCTTTTTGTAATACTACCAAAAGAAGTTACTGCATACTCAACTTGATCAAAAGAATAAAACGAAGTAACTAAATTTCCCTTTTTTTTAAAAAGAATTTTTGTTATATTCTGCAATAATCCGTTCGCTCCAGAACCTATTATAATTTCACTTTTAGTCTTTATCTTAGATTTTATTAAATCTTCACATTCTCTTATATTAGCTGCTAATGGGTATTTATCAAAATCTGATACTGAAATGTCAATATTAGGATAGGAAGATAAATATCTTCCTGATAAAGTCATATCTATTTGCTTTGATTCAATTTTGGAATAATCATTTAAATAATTCCTTTCAGATAACTTATAAAGTTTCTTTCTGCACCAAAATCGTGTAAACATTTCTTTTTCCTCCACCAACATCAGTTATATGCTCATCAATAATTTTAATTATTTTTAAATTACTTCCCAACAAAATATCATCTATTTGTTTTTTTGATAACAGCACCATTGACGGTCTATCTTTTATTTTATATAAATTAGGCCCATATTCAATTAAATCATCTGTTATAATATCATCCGTAAATAAGGATAAAATTATATTACCGTTTAAATTTGTAATTCTACTTATCTCCTTTATGGATTTTTTAAATTCGCTTATTGTAACGGCATTATGTAAGACACCTATTGATAATACTAAGTCATACGAATTATCTTTTACAGGAATCTTATCCATACTACAGTTAATAAAATTAATTTTTTGTGAGTTTACATCTGCTATCATTTCAGAATATTTATCAACAGCTAGTACATTAGAACCTTTTTCTTTGAGATATCTTGTATATCTCCCACCACCACATCCTATATCAATGCAATTTTTATTTTTCAAATCAAAACTATCTAACACATCTGTAATATATTTTGAAGGCTCTTTATTAAAAAATAATTTGTTTATATTGCTATCTTGCCAAAACACTTTTTTTTCTCTTTTTTCTTTTATTTGATACATACTATTACATATTGATGATTCAATTATATTTAAAAATAATTTTTGCATCTTTTGTTTACATTTTCTTTTTTGAATTGAATTTTTTACAATAACAAAATATGCAGGGCCAACAGATGAAAGAGCCAAAAATTCACAATCATTATTTTCATATAAACATCTTAATTTATTTCCTAATTCAACTAAACCATCATATACAAAAGAACAATTTTCATTGCTACCCATATTGAATCTATACTGATACACAACTTCAGCCAATTCCCTTATGCTACCATTAGCCATATCCGGAAGAGCTTTGTGAAGCAAATTGTAAGCTATTTTTTCTGCATACTTATCTCCAGTATCTTTAAATTTCCATAAATTCTTTTCTTCTAATTCCATTAAAATTTTTGCATCTTTTTGTATAAAATCTTTAGGAACTCCAATCAACACTTCTCCATCATACCTCATTTTAGCAATAGTTGTTGATTTTCCTGCTATGATAATAATTCCTTCCTCTGTCAATCCATTAGTTGCACCTCCACCAATACATTGGACAACTTTCAAATTATCAATATCATCATCACTTATTTCTTCACCATGATTTGCAGCCAAATATTTTATTAAATCTTGATTACTTATGGGACATCCGTATAATTCATTTATAGCTGCAGCTACAGAACTTATTGTCGAACTACTTGATCCAAAACCACAGTGTTTAGGAATATTATTATCATTTACATCTATTTCTAACGATGGCGATAAATCTAATGCTTCACACATTAATAAATATGCATGTTTGACTAATACTTTTCTTTTAGTATTATTTGAAATAATTATTTTCCCTCCTGTTTCTTCTAAAACTTTTATTTTTACATTAATAAATTGCTTTAACGATATTACAACTTCACCTGGGGTAAAAACCATATCTGAATTATATACAACAGCTGCCGGATTAATTGCCATAGCATCCAACCTACATGGATAATTTATATCAATATAATCTGATACTAATTTAGGAATTTCTTTTATTTTAAATGAATTAAAAACATGTCCTGCCTTTATTATTGGAAATGTTTTTTCCACTTTACTCACCTTCCTTAATTACAAAAACTCTATATGCTTTAGGTCTAAATATTTTTCTTATATTCTTTATTTTTTGATAATACTTTTGTTTGAATGGATAGGAATACTCTTTTACTATACTTCCACCACTTTTATCAATTAAATTTCTCCAATAAGATAATTTTAAAAATCTATCATCACCATGTAATGCTTCATTATCGTCAAACCATTTAGTTGGAATTACGACAATTACTATTTTAGCTATGTTTAATTGTTGTCGTAATGAATTAATTATTTGTTCATCCTCAAAATGTTCTAAAACGCCACAGCTAAAACATAAATCAAAGCTTTTTTTACCGTAATCTAGTTCAAAAATAGATTTCTTAACATATTTTGCTTTATTTGAACCAAAATATTCCTTTTCCAATCTTTTGCTCAATTCCAATATTTTATCATTTATATCTACTCCAGTAGCATCATATCCTTCACTAGCAAGTTGTGAAGTAATAATTCCTGTACCACATCCTGCCTCTATTATTTTTCCGTTGCCACTATATTTTCTTAATATCTTCAACAACTTTTTTTTATGATAGATTTTAAAAGCCATATAAGATTTATTACCCCCACTTTTATTAATTTGCTCTAAATATACATCATACCAGTCCATCATTTTTTCTCTCCTTTACTTTCTATTTTTTTTATTTTAATTTTTGGTAAACTACTCATCTCAAACATTATTGCATTAAATATATCATCATTATTACACCTTTTATAAAAATATAAACATTTATCATAATTATTTTTCACAAAATATTCAATTTGACGAATTCCCATACTATTTTCGAAATCAATAATTGCATTAAATTCATTTACATTCAAATTTTTATTTTCTCGCATATTATAATTGACTCTAAACAATTCATAATCACCATCAATATATACTATTTTATAATCTTCTATATTAAAATAATCTAAAATATAATTGATACCATCCATAGATCTATTACCAATAATAATATTAACATCATCTTCATTTAAATTTATACTTTGACAAATTATTTTATTAGTAAAATTCCTACCTTCTTTTTCCTCGTTAATTTTAATCCAATCAGAAAAAGATACATCTAAGTTTAAGTTTTTAAAACTATTTCTCAATATTGGTCCAGTATCAAAAACATGACACATTCTTTCTTTGCAAATTTGATTAATTAGATAACTCTTTCCACATCCTCTATGTCCACAAATAAAATAAACCATAAACACCTCCACCATAAAAAAGAGGACAATCAACCCTTTATTGTTGATTGCCTCTATATTTATAATTTAAAGATAATAAAAATCCTTCATTAATACTAATAAATGTATTCCTTTTAGTGATAAAATTTTTCACAATGCTTCACCTCGTTTTTTCAATCGATTGCACCTATCTTATCATCCATTAAATTATTTGTCAATGCTTTTTCATATAATTAAAATTACTTTTACTATATTATATTTAACAATTAATTATTCAAAGTATAATTTAACATATTCAAAATCATTTCCCTTTGATTCATTTAAAAATCATAAAGTAATTAAGCTAATTTGTTAAATTATAGATAATTATTATCACTTTTCATATCCTGACCATCTATTGCATAATCACTCATTTTATTATTTATGATTCTAGGAATTTTTATTTTTGATTTTTCAACAAAATCAAGTTCAATTAATAAATGAATTATAAATAGGAGTCATTATAAAAAATTAATTTTAATAAGGCTTGTGTAAATAATTATTAATAACAAATTTAATAATAAAAATTTATATAGTGTAAATGTCAATCTTTTTTTGGACAAAACTGTCCAATTCCTACATTGATATTTTTGTCCAATTCCATATTAACATTTACATATAGGGTATACATTTTTGGAATACCCTATTTTTACAACATATAACAAAAACCCAGCAATTCAAATATTGCTGGGTTTCATAATTTCTCTTTATCCATTAAAATATATATTTATAAGCTTCACTTTCGCTACGCAGACGTGAAGCTACGGCAGACAAGCTGCCTTTTACAATAATTTGTTTCCAAATTATTGCATTTCATATTGTTCTAAATATTGTACTTGTTTAAATCTAGTTTATTCCTAGCACAATACTTCTTGATAACCTAGATGGCAGATTTCAAGAGATTTATAACTGGGCGAACAGACCCGCCGTAGTCGCTGCCCACGCCGGTGTCGCTAAGCCCGCCATTATTACCAATAACATACCAGGCTTGATTAGTACTATCTTCTTGTGCACTCATTGTCCAGTAACCAGCGTTATTCCATGAATTCCATACCCAGTTTGGTGTATCACCATTACTTGATGGCATTATTGTTCCACTTGATGCTTTTTCATATCCTAGCTCATCTGTTAATTCATCATATGTTATCATTCTTGCTTTATATCCATCTATTTCTTTTAAATCACTTGAGGTTGTTTTATCTAACGCCCAAGCATCTACTACATATTTTATATCACTATCTGCATAATTATTATTACATCCAGTAGTTACCCAATTGTTATTACTATCATATCCACAAGTTTCACTTGAGTAGAATGCTAAATAGCCTGCACTATTATAATCATATGCTTTTTGATAATATGATGCACTTGTATTAGAAGTTACATACTTATTTACGTGATTATTTGCTGTTCCTACTCCTCCATATGTATTAACCTCAGTTGCAGTCAACGGAGTATCTAATAATAATGTAACATAATCTTGACTTGTTCCACTATCTTTTATTACGTGAAAGTTCATTCCATTATATGTTACTGTATCTCCTTTTTGATATGCATCATATACGATAGACTCTTCATTACCATATGTATAATCTACGCTTCTACCTCCTACTGTACATCCAGCTAGATATACTGAAGAATCTGAATTAAGCTTAGATGTTGAACATACTACTTCATCTCCTGTATATTCTATCGTTAGCTCTTCTATACTTGTTGGGAACCTTCCATTATCTAGTAAATATGTAGCTATTGCATACTCAACACTTCTTCCGTATGCATCAATACTTCTTTTATCCGCTGAAATTCTAGCTTTTCTTATAATATTCATAACTAGTGGTGTTACGATTAAAGCTAGAATTGCTAGTATTACTAGAACTGCTATTAATTCTATTAATGTGAATCCTTTTCTTTTATTCTTATTCATAAAATCTACCATCCTTTCAAAACAAAAATTTGAATAAAAGAGAAATTATAAAACAAAACTGTACTGTTTTATTTTACAAAATAATTTTATCACATTATCTTTCGTTTTTACAACCTTTTTTTATTAGTGCTATTTTAAATTATAAAAAAATTGCAGTTTATAAAGTTTAATCACTTTCGACATATGTAGCTACTAATACTTAAACTTATCTGCAATATAGTCTTTTTTGCCAATGGCAAACGGAATTTTACTTGTTTCCTTAATCTTTTCGCTGATTGACCGTAGTTCAATAGTGCTTAGTGTTCTAAGGAATCTGGGCGAACAGACCCGTTGTTGTTGTTGTTCACGTTGTTGTTGTTAAGCCCGCCATTATTACCAATAACATACCAGGCACAACGGACAAACCTATATATCGTACAGTAAAACCCCACCAACAATTATACTATTTATCTATGGTATTGTAAATATATTAACTTTCTATTTTCAAAATTTTAATTTCCCCTGTTGGTAGAATAATTACTTTTTCCCCAAAATTATTGTAAAATGAATATTCATACATTTTTTTTGTATTAATAATTAACTTATTTGTATTTCCATTTTTTAAATGTCCTTTATAACTCGATTCAATCATTTTTATTCTATCAAAATTAATTTTATTCATTTTATATAGCTTATATAACTTTTTTATTTTTCTTTTAAATTTTCTTTTTGTTTGATTTTTAACTTTTATAACCAATTTATTCTTTATCTTTATAAATCGAAATCCTAAAAATTCAAATCCAGATGTTAATTTATACATCCTTGTCTTATTATTAAATTCTAATTTATATTTTTTTATAATCTTTTCTATTTTTTTCAAACATTCTTTTAGAAAATTTTTATCTTCAGATATTAAAACTCCATCATCTTGATACCTTAAATAAAATTTCACTTTCAATTTTTCTTTAATATAATAATCCATCTCATTTAAATAAAGAATAGCTAATGTCTGTGACGACAAATTACCAATTGGTAAAGATACACCTAATTTGCATTCAGGAATAGAGTCAATATCTTTAATTATTTTATTTTTCTCTTTTTCAGATATATTTTTCATCTCTAATTTTTTCTTAAAATTATATTTTAATTTCTTTATTTCTTTATTAATATATGGATTATCTGTACTATCGATAATTAAATCTAATATATTTAGGACATCAGGATCTTTAATTTTTTTTCTTATTAATTTTTTTATTATTTGATGATCTAAATTAAAGAAATACTTTTTTATATCAAACTTTAATATGTATAAATCTTTATCTACATTCTTTTGTAAATATTTTGTTAATTTTTTTAATCCATAATTGTTACCTTTTCCTTTCCTTGTGGCAACATTTCCATCAATTAGTGTTTTGTCAAATATATTTACTAAAAAGTATTGGCTAACCAAATGATTTACTACTTTATCAATTATATTTTGTGACATAATTAATCTAATTTTTGGTTCATTTATTATAAAAATATTGTATTTTCCTGGAATATATTTTCTTTCTTCTAAAATTTTTTTTATATATACTAAATTAGACGCATAATTTTGCTCAAATCGCTCAATTTTAGATTTATTTTTAGTATTTCGTCTAACACTTTTATCATATACATATTTAATATTTTCTATATCCAATATTTTATCATATAGATTGCCTATTCTTTTCATTAATAATCCATTTATTTACCATTAAATTTATTTCCAGTAAATATTTTCCAATATTTTCGAATTTTTTAAAATTAATCAATTTATAATCACAGCTTATTTTAATATAGTATTCAATCATTTTTATCTTTATAACTATTGTTTTCATATATTTTATTTCTTTAAATGAATTTGCATAATACGTTAATTCTAGTAATTCATAGAATGTATTTAATATCTTATCTCTTAAATTAATATATTCGTGAGGATAATTATTTACTGTTTTTCTAACATATTCTATTGTTTTTTTTATTTTAGAACTTATTAATAGTTTATCTTGCATAGTAATTTCTCCATTTCATTTAAAATATATACAATGTTTTCATTAAATAAATTATTATTTAACTTATTAGTTATATATTCTATTTTTTCTTTTGCGAATCTATAATTTATTACTTTTTCATTATATTTTTTATAATTATTGTGTTTTAAATTAATTGCATTAATATCTCCATCAATTAATGTAACATAATTAACTTCTTTATTTGTAAGTATTCCTTTAACTTTATTTAAATTAGATACTGGAAATCCTACTCTAATATAATTGTTAAACTTTTTTATTTTATAACCAAAAATATCATTTATTATTATTGCATCATCATCCAAGCATTCAAAAAAAGAACCAGATTTTATCATTACTATTGATTTTGGATATTGCTTTTTTAATGCATCATAATTTTCTTGTATCATTAACTATCTCCTTTCTAAATTTTTTACAAGAAATAAATTCTAAAGCATATTAACCACCACCCTCTAATTGCAAATGATAACATAAAAAAATAACTGATGTAAATCAGTTAATAATATATTCTAAAAAATCTATTAGAAAATCTATAAAACATTAAAGTAAAGAAAAAACCTTGTTATACAAGGTTTATAAACTAAATGGTCGGGAAAACAGGATTTGAACCTGCAACCCCTTGGTCCCAAACCAAGTGCTCTACCAAGTTGAGCCATTTCCCGATAATATGGTGCGCTCGAAGGGATTCGAACCCCTGACCTTTTGGTTCGTAGCCAAACACTCTATCCAGCTGAGCTACGAGCGCGTATCCCCGAGACATCATTAATGTTATCACTTTTTTTAAAATAAGTCAATATTTGTCTTTTTTAAAAGCTGGCATGCCAGCTATATTATTTTTATGGTGGCTCCAGGTGGAATTGAACCACCGACACCAGGATTTTCAGTCCTGTGCTCTACCGACTGAGCTATAGAGCCAAAA
>CAMKQS010000012.1 GCA_946414975.1 uncultured Caryophanales bacterium
GTTAGATAATTAATATATTTTGCCCAAGGGGTCACGATGTCTTGACAAAAGTTAAAATATAAATATAGCACTACATTTATCATTCAACACTTATATTAAATGATACTATTCCTGATGAAGTATAATCAGTTGAAAAATCTTTATGATTAAATTCCACACTATATTTATCATTTTCTAAAGATAATTTATAACCATTTATATTATCTTCATTATCTTGTCTGTTTTTTATTAATTCCAAATAATCTTCTAGAACTTGTTGCCTATATTTTAAATCAACTTTATACTTATCAATATTCTTGCTATTATCATCAATATTTAACTCTATATTATCTTTATTACCTAAAATATACATAAGAGAAAATAACATAGCTCTAGCATCATATATGTCCTCTACTGACATAGAATCTGAATCAACTCCTGTATATGTAGATGCTGAATAACTACCAGAAAAGTATACTCGTTTTAGTACTTTTGTTTCTCTATCATAATAAAGATTTAATTTTCCACCAGCAGCATCATATACAACTTCGTAATAATATAAATCAGTTTCATCAGTTTTTTCACTAGATGGAAAAATATAAAATTTATTATCGCTAAGTTCTTTTTCAAAAGTATCATATATAGATTTTCTAGTCCAAGTATCCATTGACTCCTCTATTAAAGTTTCAATTTTTTTAGATTTATTTTCTATTTCATAAAAATCTGCTTTACTTGATTTTACATTCCAGTAATAAAGTTTATATTTTTTTGAAGTAGATATATCTTTTTTAAAATAAACATATAAAAAATCTCCATCAATTATCAAATAATTTCTAATTTTTTTTGATTTATCTTCAATTATTAAATCATTACCTTTTTTATAATATTTAAAATTTTCTTTTTTAGTTTTCTTTTTTCCATTTTCAATGCTTTCATACGTTGCTTTTACTGATAAAGGCGATATTTTATAAGTTATCTTCCCATCAACTCCATTATTATAATCATATCTTACATAAGTACCATAATATTTCATAGGTATCATATTAATTAGAAAAATAATAACTCCTACTATCCAACATAAAGCTGCAACTGAACCTGAAATAATAAATACAATACTTTTTAATTTTCCTTTCTTTTTCTTTATACTAGCTATACTTTTTACGTCATCCATAATAACATACTCCTTCCACCATTATTATACCACAATATCACCGAATAGGTGAACTCGTTTTAACAAAATAAATGAGAAAATAGTAATATAGATCAGGAGGTTACGTATGACTAATAAAAAAGATGAAAATTATGTATATTATCTTGTAGCCCATAACCTTAAAAAGCAAAGAAAATTAAAAGGCTTAACCCAAAGACAATTTGCAGAATTATGTAATTACAGTGATGGATTTATAATGAATATCGAAAGTAAAAAATACTATCAAACGGTAAGTTTAGGAACATTATGGAAATTTGCAATGGTTTTGGATATAGATATAAAAGAGCTACTTGCACCAATAGATGAAAACGAACAAAATTAAGGTCATTAATCCTTGATTTTTTTTATCAATTTATAAAAAAATTAATTGCTGTTCCCTAACAATTATTCTATCATCTGAACAATATTTTATTACATAATAAAATCTGATACAGTAGTTTTCCCTGATTTATTAATGTACTTTTTGTTTCATCATCCAATCTTTCATATTCTTTTGTTTTAATCTTCTCATGTAATTATCTATAATTATAATTGTTTTTTATTGTGATATTTATATAATAATTAATCTTATTAACATCTTTTAATACTATAAGTTCTATACAGTGACTCCAACTTAATTGTGTCAGCATTGCTGACACTTTCTTATCACTAAAAACTCTATAAAATTGTCTCATTCTAAACAATGTTCTTTTGTTATACTTTTTCCCAACTTCTAGCATTAATTTTCGAGAATAATTTTCAATGATAGATTCACCATATTTACTTCCTGCTTCATTTAATAACTTACCAATTTCAAAATAAGTTTTGACTCTATTTCTTTCCTTTGAATAATCTTTAACCCTTCTATATATTTCATTATCAATTAATTTATTTCTTATTTCATTATAATAATTCATAATACCTCCTAGATTAATTTCTATCACTTACTTGCATTAATTGATATTCTCTAGCAATAACTCTATCATCTGAACAGTATTTTATTACATATTCATTATCTTGTTTACAAATAATTATCCCTATAGTTTTATCTTCTTCTATAGTTTTAATATTTTTATCAATATAATTTATATACTTTTCTATTTGACCTATATGTTCACTTTTAAGTTCAGTTATCTTAAGTTCAATCACAATATAACACTTATATTTAATATTATATAATAGTAAATCAATATAATTGTATCTATCACCCATCTTAATCTTATATTCATTTTTTATATAGCAAAAGCCATCTCCAAGTTCAGTCAAAAAATTATCCATATCTTCAAGTATTAATTTTTTCAATATCCTTTCAGATATTGTTTTATAATTATAAATATTTTTTATGATTATTGGATTCTTTATAAAATCTGAAACAATAGTTTTCTTCTGATTTATTAATTTATTTTTTGTTTCATCATCTAATCTTTCATATTCTTTTGATTTTATTTTTTCTTGCAACTGCCTTTTGCTTAAATTATAATTTATACACTGATTAGAATAATAATACATTTTGTTTTTATTTTTTAAAGGCATTATTAATAAAAAACTTGTCCAAGATAATTTGGAAACCACTGGTTTCCAAAAGTCATCATTAAACATAACATACAATTGTCTCATGCTTCTTAAAGTCCTTGTATTATACTTTTTCCCAACTTCTAGCATTAATCTTCGAGAATAATTATCAATGATAGATTCACCATATTTACTTCCTGCTTCATTTAATAACTTACCAATTTCAAAATAAGTTTTGACTCTATTTCTTTCCTTTGAATAATCTTTAACCCTTCTATATATTTCATTATCAATTAATTTATTTCTTATTTCATTATAATAATTCATAATACCTCCTATAATAAAAAGAAGATTACTCTTCTTCTTGTCTCTTACTAGATAAAAATGTGACTTTTTCAGCAACTACTTCAACAGCTTGCTTTTTTTCATCATTTATTTCATAGTTTCTGGTTTGTATTCTTCCCTTAATACCAACTAAATCTCCTTGTTTACAGTATGATACAGTACTTTCTGCAACACCTTTCCAAAGAATACATGAAATAAAATCAGTATCGTATTCTCCATTAGAATTTTTAAATGAACGAGGTACTGCTAAAGTAATATTAGATACTTTTTTCCCAGATTCAGTTGTTTTAAGTTCAGGTTCCTTAACTATTCTACCTACTAACACTGCTTGATTTAACATTTATAATATCTCCTTTCGAAGAC
This sequence comes from uncultured Caryophanales bacterium, assembly GCA_946414975.1. Next base: position 3,389 of record CAMKQS010000012.1, read on the forward strand.
ATATTAACAAATATTTTTTTATTTAACAAATATCAATTTTTCAAATAATAAGTAGTATTTTTGGCAATAAAAAAAATACTAAATTACAATATTTTAATTTAGTATTTCTATTTATTTATCTTATTAAAAAATCGTATTAAAAATAATTTTTTAATAAAGCATTAAGTTCTACTGCATATTCCATAGGTAATTCTTCTCTAAATCTTTCAATAAATCCCATTATAATTAACTCTTTTGCTCGTTCTTCAGATATTCCTCTACTCATTAAATAAAATAATTTATCTTGACTTATACGTGCAACAGTTGCTTCATGGTTTAAGTTTGATGTTGAATTACTAACTACATTTTTAGGTATTGTATCACTCTTAGATTCAGGATCTAAAATAATTGTATCACACTTTACTAAAGCATTAGAATGTTCTGCATCTTTAGTTATATTGACCCAACCACGATATGTAGCTTCTCCTCCTTTTACAGCTATACTTTTACTTATAATATCGCTTTTTGTATATGGAGCTAAATGTATCATTTTAGCACCAGCATCTTGTATTTGATTATCTTTTGCAACAGCTATAGATATACATCTACCAAGAGCATATTTTCCATTTAAAATACAAGCTGGATATTTCATATTTACAAATGATCCAATGTTACCATCAATCCATTCCATAACACCAGACTCTTCTACAATAGCTCTTTTGGTAACTAAGTTATAAATATTATTAGCCCAATTTTGAATTGTTGTATATCTACATTTTGCATTCTTTTTTACATATATTTCAACAACTGCAGCATGTAAAGAATCTGTTGTATAAGTAGGTGCAGTACAACCTTCCATATAATGTAAAGAAGAATTTTCATCTACGACAATTATTGTTCTTTCAAACTGACCCATATTTTTACTATTAATTCTAAAATAACTTTGAAGTGGTCTATCTAAGTGAGTGTTAGGTGGAATATATATAAATGTACCACCACTCCATACCGCACCATTAAGTGCAGTATATTTATTCTCATCATACTTAACAAGTTTATTAAAATATTCTTTAAATAAATCAGGATATTCTCTTAAAGCAGTATCAGTATCACAAAATATAACATTTTTATCAACTAATTCTTTTATCATATTGTGATATACTACTTCGCTTTCATATTGTGCTCCTACACCTGCTAAATATTTTTTTTCAGCCTCTGGTATACCTAGCTTATCAAACGTATCTTTAACATCTTTCGGAACATCATCCCAACTTTTTTCAACTTTATCTGTAACTTTTTTATAATAAGTAATATCATCAAAATTAATATTTAAATCAGGTCCAAATACAGGATTAGGTATTTGTTCAAATTTTAAATATGATTGAACTCTAAAGTCACGCATCCATTTTGGTTCTTTTTTTTGCTTTGATATTGACTCTACTATCTTTTTACTAATTCCTTTCATTTAGATCACCTACTATATTATACTAAAAAAATAATTAAATAAAAAGTAGTTTTAACTACATCTTATTTATTTTACTCTCACTTTTATATCTTCCTTCAAATTCATAAAAGTATACACTTGGAGGAAAATAATTACTATTATAAAACTCTTCTTCATCATATATATAATCATTATCAATAATGACTAAATCACCTTTTTTTAATATTTCATCTATATCATTTAAATAACCTGTTGCTACCTTATCTACTTTATCTATTCCTCTAAAATATACTTTATTATCTTTAAGTAATCTACCTATATTATCTTCCTTACAATCAGTCCAAATAAGTCCTTGACTTCTAAGCTCTTTATATATTTGATAAACATCTTCTTTAGTAATATTAGTAGTATCAACTCTTTCAGTTATTTCAATACAAAATAAGAAATTTAACTCATCTTTATCTAATATTTCTTCTCTATATAATGGTTGTAAGAATCGCTTATTATTCTTCTTTGTAAATACCTCTCTTCTTCTTCCTATTTTAAGCACTTTATCTCCTATTTGATATACAATTGAATAAGCTCCATTCTTACTTAAAAGACAAATATCATTATAATCTATATTTTCATTTTCGCTAAGTTCTTTAACAATAAAAGAAACAGTTTTTCTAATAATGTCGTTTTCTACTAACTTAAAATCAAACATAGCAGTTATTATTTCATCTGATACAAGATTTTTATTTTTGCTAATAATCATATTAACCATATCAATTAAATCTTTAGAAAAGTTATTTTCTTTTAAAATATATTTTAGTTCTAATAGCTTAGTTGAATGCTTAATTATAAGTTCTATATTGTCTACAGTTATCTCTTTATAATTATTTAATAATACTTTAAATAATGAATTATATTCTAACATTAAATTACTGTCATTTATATATTTAAATAAATTATTAATATCGATATTTTTTTCTTTACAATACATTATTACTCTTACATACTCAATTTCACTTTTATAGTACTTTAAAAGACTAAATATATTATTTTCTACATAATTTTTATCAACACCATAAAAATGATCTATATAACTTATTATAGTATCAAATTTATATTTTTTTGAAAAAAAATCTATATTAGAAAAGAATAAATCATATTTTATTACTAAATTAGTAACTGATGGTTCCATTAATATATAAATATGACAATCTTTCATTATATTTCTAAAATTATTTACAAATTCCATCTCTTTGCCATTTTTTATTAATTCTATTACGTATGTATCCATTTAATCATTTCCTTATCATATTATCTTTGACACTTAGGACAATAATATGTTCCTCTGCCATTAACTTTAATTTTAAGAATAGTACTTTTACAAACTTTGCATTCATCATTTTCATGATTATGTACTAGTAAATTATTTTGAAACTTTCCATGTACGCCACGAGATGATTCATAACTTTTAATTGTTGTTCCACCTTTTTTTATAGCTTCATCTAATATTTCACGTGTATATTTAATTATATTATCAAAGTCCTTTTTATTTAATTCACAACCTTTTTTCAAAGGATTAATTTTACTTTTAAAAAGAATCTCATCAGCATAAATATTTCCTATACCAACAATAATACTTTGATCAAGCAATATTGTTTTAATTGGTAATCTTTTATTTTTTATCTTTTCTTTTAAATAATTACAATCTAGTTTATCGTCCCAAGGTTCTAGTCCTAAATCACATAATGGTTTTTCTTCATAAACTTTTTCTTTTTTTATTAAATACATTCTTCCAAATTTTCTTGTATCATTATATTTTAAAATACCATCATCAAAGTGAAATATAACATGATCATGACGAGTAATATCACCATCAATAAAGTATTTTCCTTCCATTCTAAGATGGCTAAGTAGATAATAATCATTAAGTTCAAACATTAAAAATTTTCCTCTTCTTTTTATATCAATAATTGTTTGATTCTTAACTAACTTTTTAAATAAATCAACATCTGGTTTATCTATCATATTATAAAGCACATCTACACTAATTATCTTTTTTCCCAAAATTTGTCTTTTTAAAGTATTCTTTACTGTTTCTACTTCTGGTAATTCTGGCATAACATCACCCATATTAATAATAACAAAAAAATATATTATTGTCTAACATATTAATTTGACAATAATATATTATTTGGTATAATACGCATCGAAAAGGGAGAAAAAAATAATGAAATACGATGATAATTTAATTAATGATTATATTAATGGTAATGATATGGATGATGATATATTAGAACAATTAGAAGATAACACTGATTTTATGATTGAAGTTATTAAAAAAAGCAATGATAAAAAAATGTATTTTTTTTGTAGTGAAAATGTAAAGAAAGACTTTAGATTTGTGGAATTTTTTATTAAAAAATTTAAAGATGACATCAATTTAATCAATAAAGTAGCTGATACATTCATAAATAGTAGAAAAAAACAAAATAATTCTTTTGACTTTGAAAAAGATACAATTATTGTATTGATGAATAACTTAACTAAAAAATCAGATGATACTGAATTTATGTTATATAAAATTGAAAGTACACTTTTTGTAACTGAGTTTTTTCTATTTTTAGAAACTGAAAAACTAAGTAACAACTCTTTCGAAGGGTTAGGCTTTAATATAGCTGAATCACTACTTGAAGGATATGATATTCTTACAAACTATGTAGCAGAAACATTTATAAATGATATATTTTATAAAAATAAAGACTTAGAAGAATTAATTCATAATAATGTAACTAATAAAGAGCATTTAAACAAAGATAATATAGATACCTTTTTAGCTTTATTTATAGAGCAATTTGATTCTGCTTTAAATGAATATATTTCATATGATCAAGAATTATTAAATGACTTAAAAAAGGACTTATCTAAAATTTATCAAAGATGGGATTATATGACTATTGTTTATAATAGTAAAAAAGTAGAAATGTTTAGAGATGCATTATCCCACTATTTTAAATATAATACTGGTGATGAACCAAGCTTCACTTATTCAGAATTAGAAGCATGTATTGTTAAAAATATGAAATTAGAGCACATATTTAATAATGCAGATAAATTTGAAGAACATATTTTTAATTGTACAATAGATAGAGTAAATACAGATAATGCTAGTTTACTAGAAAGTGAATTTGATTATAACAATGAAACAGATTGCAAATTTATAAAATTTGCAATTGAAACTGCTAAAAAAATATTTTTTCAAAATGAAAAAGTAGAATATGATCCATATATTGAACAAAATAAACAAAAGAAAAAACAATTTTTCTTTATGATTTGTATTGATGATGATAAAAACAGTTAATTCTGTTTTTTTTTATAAAAAAGAACAAATTCTATTCTTTTGGTATATCAAAATAGAAATTTGTTCCCTTTTTACTTGATTTTACTCCATATTTAAAATTATGAAGTTCCAGTAAATTTTTTACAATCGAAAGTCCAAGACCTGTTCCAACAGTAAGTCTATGATAGCTCTTATCAGCTTTATAATACTTATCCCATATATATTTTAACTCTTCTTCATTAATTCCTTTCCCACTATCAATAACCTCTACTCTTACAAAAGTCTTATTATCAATCAAATTTACATTTACAACTTTATTTTTTCCCGTATAATTAATTGCATTATTAATTAAATTATATATTACTTGTTCTAATCTTTTTATATCCGCCTTAATAACATATTCTTTATCATAATTAAAATTAATTTTATAATTATCTCTTTCTTCTAAAACTTTATATCGACTTAAAATTGATTTCATTAAATCATTTAAATTTAATCTTTTTATTTCTAACTTCATAGTTTTAGCCTGAGATTGAGATAAATCTAATATATCCTCAACAAGCATATTTAACCTATCTGTTTCATTAATAATAACATTTAAATTTGCTTCCCTTTTTTTCTCGTTTGAATAAGTTAAGTCTCTAACCATTTCAGCATTTGCTTTAATTAAAGTAAGTGGAGTCTTTAAATCATGAGATACGTTTGCAAGTAACTCTCTTCTTAAGTTTTCTGTTTTAGAAAGTTCCTTAGTTGCTCTATTTAAAGTATACGCAAGTTCATTAATCTCTTCAATATTAGACTCTTTAAACTTAACATCATAATCTCCATTTACCATTTTCTTACTTTCTTTAGTCATTTTCATAATTGGATTTGAAAATTTCTTGGATAAAAAGTATGCGAGAGCAAGAGAAATTATTAAAACAAAAAACGTTCCATAAATGAATTCCTTTTGAATTACACTAAGTATTGAATTCATTATATTTAAAGGAGTACTTATAAATATTACTCTATTTCCTAATTTTTTTCCATAAATAAGTAATTCATCATTATAAATATAATTATAAGATGTAAATGTAATCTTTTCTAATTCACTTTTTATAAACTTATTTTTAGCTTTATTAACTACTTTACTATCCATTAAAAAACAATTATTATTTGCAACAGATGTATAAGTTGTCTTTTCTTCTTTATTATCTATAATCTCAATACATACATTATTTTTATATGACAACATATTTAATTCGTTAACATCAATTTTATCATTACTTACTGCTCTTATAACATCTTTAGATACATAATTCATAGCATTCTTTTTAAAATACTTATAATAACTATTTAGAAAAATTATTTGAAAAAACCAAATTATACTGAGTGTAAAAAAAGAAAAAACTACTAAAACTATAAATAAATGAGTTCTAAAACTATACTTCTTCAAATTTATATCCCATTCCTCTTACAGTAACAATTAAATCACGATACTCACCTAAATTATTTCTAAGCATTTTAATATGTGTATCAATTGTTCTATCATCTCCATAAAAGTCATAACCCCATACTTTACTTAATAGAACTTCTCTTGAAAGTGCGATTGATTTATTTTGTACAAACAATACTAAAAGTTCATACTCCTTAGGAGTAAGTTTGATTTCTTTAGAATCTATTGTTACTTTATGTCCTAAATAATCTATAACTAAATTTTTATACTTATACATATTAGAATCATCTTTTGCCCCTCTATTACTTATAGCTTTAATACGAGCAATTAATTCTTTTGGGCTAAATGGTTTAGTTACATAATCATCAACACCAAGTTCAAAACTCAAAAGTTTATTATACTCTTCACTACGAGCAGAAAGCATTATAACTGGAACTTTACTAATCTTTCTAATTTCCTTTAATGTTGTGTATCCATCCATTTTAGGCATCATTATATCTAAAACAATTATATCAATATCATTATCATTCTTTACAATCTCTAAAGCACTCATACCATCTTCTGCTTCTTTTACATCATAGTTTTCAAACAAACAATATTCTTTTATTACATCTCTAATTCCTGCTTCATCATCTACTATTAATACTTTCAAACAACTCACCTCTAATTATTATTATACATATATTTGTGAATAACTAGTGAAATTTAATTATTAAAAGAATATTTTAGGTATAAATATTATTAATCCTGCAACTAGGGCTGTAATGGATGCAAAAAAAACTGCTGCAGCTGCTGTATCTTTGGCAATTTTAGCTCGTTCATCATACTTAGTTGTTACAAGATCTACTGTATTTTCTATTGCTGTATTTACATATTCTAAAGATATTACCAATCCAAATAAAATTATACATATACACCATTCCACACCACTTATTTTTAATAAATATCCAAACACTATTACAAATAACATTGCAATAAAATGAATCTTTATATTACGTTCTTTTTTTATACCCTCAAATATACCAGAAATAGCATAATAAAAACTTTTATATATTGGTTGTTTTTTTACACCTTCATTAGTTACAATCTTCATGAATCTAGTAAATACAATTAAATAAATAACAGATACTGCAAAACCTGCAATAACATCACTAAAGTAATGAACGTGCAAATAAATTCTACTAATTCCAACTAACATTATCATAATAAATATTATAAAAGATAATATATATTTAAAATATTTATTTATTTTTACATGAAATAATATATATATAAATAATCCGTAAAAAGCCATAGATACCATTGCATGACCTGATGGAAAACTATATCCATATTCATCTATCAACATAAATTCTGGCCTTGGACGTGTGTAAATATGCTTTAGAATAAAATTTAAAATAATAATAAACACTAAATTAGTTATAACAAATGGACAATATTTATAGCTCCTTTTTATAATGCATATAAGTATAAATACTAAACAAGCTACACTTATTGCTTCCCAAGTAATTATATTAGAAATCCATTTAAAGAATGAAGTTAAATTATCACTTTGAAATTGTCTTATAAAATTATATACAATGTTATCTATACCAAGTCCTGGATTACTTTTAATTCTTACTGCAAATACAATAAATATTATAGACATAAAAAGTAATACTACCCATTTATAATTATTCTTAATTATTTTTTTCACATTATCCATACTACCACCTAAAAACATTATATATGTTAATTTATTTTTTATCAAGAAAAAAATCTCAGAATAAACGTATAAAAAATTATGCATTTATCCTGAGACGTCACCTGTTAAGACTTATGTCCAATATATATTACTATTATACATCCGATTTAGTACATTTCCTTTCTTTAACAAGAATACATCTAATTTGTTGTAATTACTCGTTTTTCAAAATCATTTCTTTCTAGTAATCCTACTGATATTGCTAAGAACACATTTGCCATATTCCATAAATCTACTACATATTTAATATCATTATTTGCATATCTACAAGTTGCACTACACTAATTTATCTCTCTTATAGTTAAATAATAAAACGTTTTTATTTAACTAATTCATATCAGTCAAATCATATATATTCACTCTTAAACCTTAAAACAAATCTTATAACATTGAAATTAAAACTTCCATTTCCATCAATTTCACTAATAATTACTTTATCAACTATACTATCGAATGTATTTCTATCAAATTTTTATAATCTGTTCTCTTATCTTGTACTTATTTGTCATAAGCTAATTATAAATTTAAATAAACATTGATTCAAAAAGTTCATTTTCTAGCCAAAGGTTGTTTAAACATTCATTTTATTTTTTAAAATTTAGGTCTACTTATAGTTTTTACAGCAACTTCTTCAATTTCATAAGTATATTCTATTTTACCACATTTTTTACAAGTTCTACTCCATCGATCAACATTTTCGTATCCCGTGTCTACACCTCTATAATAATAATCTGAACCTTGCCAAACAAGTTCTGTAGTACCAGTTCTACGTTTTTCTTGATCATATTTAATATCTCCCCAATCATGCTGACATTTTGCTTGTGATTCTTCAATTTTTCTAACTTGTTCTTGAAGTTTTCTAATTTGTCTTTTTAAGCGATCTAATTCATTTTCCATAAATAATCATCCTTCGTTGCTGGATATAGTAGCATACTATCATTATTTTGTCAATTTAGCATATTTTAGCATATTTTTATCATCTATTATTTTATCAAATAAGTTTGACATTATTTTGCTAATAATACTATATAATAAACAAAATTACTAACATCATACAATATTTATAATATTTGTTATAGTTTATCGATATTATTCTCACCACGTATAATTATACTACATTCGACAAGCGCTATAAGTATTAGAAAATATAACCAAGAATTAAAAACGTACACAATATATTATCAACTTATTAAACATGTTTAATTGCAGTTTGAACGTCATTACTCTTAGAATATTCTTTAATTAATTTTGCGATTTTACTATTAATAAAACTATTAAAAATTTCTTTCCATTCCAAATAGATATCTCTTTCACAAGCACTTAATTCTTTTCCACCAAATATTAATCTCATACTATTAATTATGTGTGATAATCTATCTTCATTTGTAAGATAATTATAATAATATTCTTCTAATTCTGAGAATATTTCTTCATATTCTCCTTGAGTTAATTCAACTACGTATTTATGCTTAGGAGCAGCACCATTTTTATCTTTATATAATTCTATCTCTTCTTCAGATAAAGCAACCTCATAATAATTAGCAATCTTAGTACCAAAGGGAATAAGTATTTCAGCTTCCTCAGGTTTAGAGTAATAATTATCTAACAAATCTTGAAAATCCAAATAAGGCACAGACGGATCACGTACAACTTCTAATAGTACTATATCTTGTTTAGAATTAGCATATTGAGGAAGCAAACCATTTCTACAAGTAGAAAAGAAACCTTCGATTCTATGATCTTTATTAGTAATAAAAGTTTTAAAAGAAGATAATCTATCAATCCTATAACTAGTACTCTTGCTTTTATCATACTCCATACTGTTTCTATATTTTAAAGATGCTTTAAAAATATTAATAATAAGGAAAATATAACTTTTTAAATGCTCAGCATCATATATTTCTACAATCTTATTTTCTTTAGCCCTATCTTCTTCATTTCTAGTCCCCAAATTAAGTAAAGCATTAATAGTATTATATGCTTTAGGTCCACCACGATATATTAATTGCTCAACTATCTTCTTATCCCCTAAATAAAACATTATCGCATTAATTTCTTCATTGGTAATATTATTATTCATAAATATCACGTCACCTCACACAATTATTGTATCAAATCACTCAAGCAAAGTCCATATTGACTCTTTGATTAAATCACTCATATTATTATTTTATTCTCAAATAATTGATTCTTTTAAATTTAATATAAAAAATTTTTTACATATACATAAAAAAGATGTCATACATCTTCTTTTCACAATAATCTATTTTTGATTCTCTTTCTCTAATTCAGTAAATGCAACTTTTCCAACTTTAGTTTTTGGAAGTGAACTTCGATATTCATACTCTTTTGGTAATGAATAAATACTTACATTCTTCTTACACAACTCAATTATTTCTTTTTTTATTTTTCCAGTTAATTCTACTCCATCTTTTAATACTATATATGCTTTTGCAACCTGTCCTTTATATTTATGTGGTACTCCTACAACTGCACATGATAAGACATCTTTATGACTAACTATAACGTTTTCTATATAAGATGGATATATATTATAACCACTCGATACTATAATTCTTTTTATACGCTGTTTAAATACAATAGTACCATCTTCTTGCATAGCACCTACATCACCTGTATGTAACCATAACTTACCATCTGGATGATATTTTAATGTCTGATTAGTTTCGACTTCATTATTTAAATATCCCATCATCACTGTAGGACCGCTTATACATATCTCACCATCAGTACCAATATCTGCCTCTTCCAATGTATTTATCTTAACTATTTTAAAATATGTATCAGGAAATGGAACTCCAATTAATCCTTCTACATATTCACCTTCATTAGTAAGACATGTTGCAGCTGTAGCCTCAGTAAGTCCATATCCAGGACGAACTGTTGCATATGATCCATATTGTTTTAAATATTCATCTACTTTCTTCTTTAACTCTGGTGTTAAAATATCTCCCCCAGAAATTACAGCCTCAACACATTCTAAATCTCTCTTTTTTAGTTTTTGCTTTAATAATGCTTCATATAATGTTGGAACTCCAACTAAAAAATTAGGTTTTGTTTTTCTAATTAAATCTCCAAACTTTTTAGCATTAAACTGTGGTATAAGAATACATTTCATTCCACTTAAAAGTGGTGTGTGAATACATACGGCAAGACCAAATCCATGAAATATTGGAAGCAATGATAATACAGAATTACCTGGTATTGTTTGCTTTATTAACTCATGAGCACCTAAAGCTAGAGCATTAATATTTAAATTTGAAAGCATTATACCTTTAGGTTCTCCTGTAGTACCTCCACTATATAATATAACAGCAAGATCATTTGCTTCTCTTTTTTCATAACATACTCCAACAAAATCCTTTGCACTACTTATAAATGTATTCCATAATACAATATCATCATCATCTTTAGGAATCTTTATTTTCTTTTTATAATTAGTTATTTTATATAAATAATGCATTAAAGGTGGCATTGAAGTATCAGGACGAGCCACAATTATTTTTTGTAATTTAGTATTTCTTTTAATATTTAATACTTTATCAAGTACACTATCTAATATTAATATAAATTTAGAATCAGATTGATTAACATAATTTTCTATTTCTTTTTCACTGGATAATGGATGAATCATATTAGCAACCGCACCAATTAAATTAGCAGCATAAATCGTACATATAGCCTCTGGTGTAGAAGGCATACATATGGTTACTCTATCATCCTTATCAACACCATAATTTTTTAAAGATTTAGCTACATTTTCTATTTGTTTCATAAAATTACGATAAGTAACTTTCTTACCAAAATATTCATATGCAAAATATTCAGGATATTTTCTAGATACTTGTGTTAAAGCATCTATCATACTACCTGATGGATACTCTAAATTAGCTCTAGCGTCCTTATATTTATTAATCCATAATCTATCCTCTTTGTTTGTTTTCTTTTTCACTTAACTTCTCCATTCGTTAAAAATATCATATCACTATTCTTAATATATTTCAATTAGTGCAGATGTAACATTATTAGTTTCATTATATATTTTTATATAATACTTATCATTTATTTTTTCACTCATAACTATTATTTTATCATTATATTTTATTTCTTTTAAATATTCTATTTCAATATTACTATAATATTTATCATCAATAACTTCAAGAGCCATATCTATGTAATTTAAATTATGAACATGATTATTTAAATCAATGTCACTTTTTCTAATATAGTATTTTAATTTTTTTGAATAATTATCTAATTCTTTTAATCTTTTTATATCTCTTGTTTCAAATACATCTTTATCAATTGGATTTTGTTTTTTAATAAGTTCTAGATTCATTACTGGTTTAAATGTTTTAATATCAAGCAACATCCATTTACTAGTCGCCTTTACAGCAACATCATCATTTATAATTATTTCAAAATCCCTATAAAAATACATTTTACTAGTTTCTTTTACCCAAGTATTAACTTTTATTTTATCTTTATATTTAGGTCTATTATTTATTTCTAATTTCCAGCTTAAAAGAACAATAGTATATCCCATTTTAATTATATCTTCTAATCCTACTTTTAAAGAATTTGAATGCTTGGCAAATGCATTTTCTAATATTCTAAATATCTCTTTATCAGTAACAATTCTATTTTTATCTAAATTATCAACACCTATTTCATAATTTGTACTAAACATAAATCCTCCTATTTAAATTTAACTCCCAAAAATCTAACAAGTTCCATTGCTTGATATGAATCAATTATAATACCTTCTAGTGAATAATTATCAAATTTAATATTATCTATCTTGCATGCTGATATATCTATATTATTCATTTTTGTATTAATTATCTCGGAATTTGATAGGTTAACATCAACAAACTCTATATTTTTTATTTTAGTATTTAGAAATGATAAATATGATAAATCACTATTAGTTATTAACATATTATTTATCTTCGCACTAGATAAATTGATATAATCACTCTTGCAAGATAAAAACTCTATATCATTTAATACTGATTCGATAAATGAAATACCAGTCATCTTACAATTTATAAATTTAACTCTGCTTAACATTTGAAAATCAAATACTTTATTAGATAAATCACAATTTTCAAATATAACATCAATTAACTCTATATCTATAAATTCTATATTAGAAAAATCAATATCTCTAAATATACAACTATCCATTTTAATATCTTTTATTTTAAAATTACCTTCTATATTATTATTAAATATATAATTTTCAAATATATTATCATTAATTGCATCAAGTAAATTATAATCTATACATCTTACTACCTTAGGACTTTTTAATCTCATTATAATCATCCCCATATGATTATAACACAATATATAAAAAAAGCATAAATATTTCTATTTACCTATTTAGTTAAATATTAGTAAACCGTAAGTATTACTAACACTTTTTTAGCTCCAATCATATTTTTTTACCATTTTCATCTATCTTTACATCATCTATATTATTCATATATTCTTCATAACTTTTCCTTATTTTATAAATATCATATATTACTAATTTTAAATTATTTTTATTTGCAATCATAATAGCTTCTTCTAAAACTTTTTCTGATTTTTCTTTATGAATTTCCTCACTACTTATAATAACAAATAAATAACTAGCCTTAGTATCACTATCAATATTTCTTCTAAATAGCACTATTTCTGATTTGAATGGATTATTTTCTATTTCTTTTGAATTATTACTTAAGTTTTTAAAATCATTGTTTTCTTTTAATTCTATATTATATATTCCTTTATTTGTTGTAACATAATTTTTAGAAGATAGTGCGATTGATTCAACAGAAACTCCCTCACTATTAAAACCTATTCCCATAAATCCGATATATCCACTACACTCATTAATAAAATTAACTGGGTCAAAGTAAGTAGTTGATATTTGATTTGATGTATCAGATATATAACTTCTAATTCCACTTGGATCTGTATAGGAAATATTTCCTGACTCAAAATAATGATTAACAATTGAAAAGTCTATCTTTTTTTCAAGTAGATGCTTTCTTTTTTCAAACTCCTCTAATTCTTCTTTTGTTAATTCATCTTTTTCACTTTTTTGTGTTCTTTCAGAAATTATTGTATCCATTATTTTCTGTTCTAATTCTGGTTTAAACTTTTCCGCGCTTCTTATAAATAAGTGTACTAATTGAGGTTTTAAATTTCTAAAATCTTCAACTAGTGTATAATTACTACTAGGATTATATAATTTATTTAACATTTCTTCTCTAAGTAATATCTCATATTCTAAGTAAATATCTTCTATTTCTTCTATATTATATAATTCATTATCTTTTATTTCATTTAATCTATCTATTAATTTTAATGATTCATCTGTATTCATTATAGTAAGTTTACTTCTTAACTCTTCTAAATTATCTAATTTACTCATTTGTTCTTTAGATAAATTCTTTCTTTCTAAAAATTTTTTCCTCCTAATATCAATATTTTCATCTGTTTTATTATTTATATCATAAATGATAAAATCAAAATTATTTAGTATATCATTTTTATAAATTCCTAATATATTTATAATATATTCATATGCAATTCTTTTACAATTACTTTTAACATCAAAAACTTTAATTTTTTTAGGATTTATAACATCATCAAAAACTTCAAGTACAAAATCTCTATCTAAATCCATTCTTAAATCTTGTCTTTTTCCATCTATTAAAAATTCATTTTTTAATTTATTATCAGAAATTACATACTCGTAAAAATTTTCTCTTAATTTATCTATTAATTCCTTATTAACATCCTTATAATTATCATAATTAATATTTTTGTAATCAGCATATGTAATTGTTACAAATTCATATTTTCCCGTAACTGTTCCTAAAAGAAAAAAATCTGTATAAAATATTCTATCACTTTTTTTACAATAATCTATTAAATTATTTTTAAATTCTTCACTATTTTTACTCTTTTTAATAATATTTAAAATATCTAAAATTTCTTGATTTTCATAATTATGTGAATCATTAGACATTCTATCAATTATAAAATCTAACAATTCTGTTGAAATATGCAGCTTTCTACATTTATTTAAAAGTGATATTTTTGTTAAAAACTTATTCTTTTTTGCCATCTTTATACTCCTTATAATCTTGTTTTATCCAAGTTAATATTAATTGTTCAATATAATTTATTTCATTATTTGTAAGTGTTTTATCCTTATCTATATGATGAAATTTATATAAACAACCTCTACAACAAGTAGCTGTTGCATGCATTGCGATAAATACAGGATGAGCCTTCATAGGTGTTTGTTTTCCATCATTAGGACCAATATTTAATAATTTTTGAATTATAAAATCTCTTGTATGTTTTTTTATTACTTCAATACCTTTTTCATCTATATAATTAATCATATATTTTCTTAAATGAAAACTAGAACGAAATTTGGATTTTTTTAAAACTATTAATTTAGATTCAATTATATCATCTCTCATATATTAGAATTATACCATATAGATATTATAAAATCTAGAAATTAATTTCTAGATCTCATTTTATAAGTTAATAATTCTATTTCCTTTATACAATCAATCATTTTATTAAACTCTTCTTCAATATATGTATTATTATTCAATCTATCACCTACTGATATATTATCAAATATTTAATTAATTAAGTTTGTTTCGACAAAACTAGAATTATTTTTTTTTATGTGTTACAATTGATAAGGTGATTATATGGCAAGTTCAATTATACATATGGCTGTAGCAAAAAAAATAAATAATTATCTAAATCACGATTATAAAAGCATATTAATAGGAAGTATAGCTCCAGATATATCAAAACAAATTAATCAGGATAGAAATATATCTCACTTTATTAAATATGAAAAAGATATTCCAGAATTAAATGATTTTTTAGCGCTCTATAGAAGTAATCTTGATGATGATTTTGTGCTTGGATACTTTATACATTTATATACTGATTATCTATGGTTTAAATATTTTCTTCCAAATTTTATAAACGAAAATGAAAGTTGTATTTATGATATAAATACTAAAAATAAAATAAAAGTATCAAAGGATGAAATGCTTAAACTGATTTATAATGATTATACTAATATAAATGTTGATGTTATTGATAGATATAATCTTGATTTAAGTATTTTTTATGAACCATTACCTAATTTTAAAAATATAATAAAAGAAATACCTATGGACAGATTAAAGGTTATAATTGATAAGGCAAGTATTATTATCGAAAATTCTAAAAAGCATAAATCATATATATTTGATATTAATGAAATTGAAAGATTTATAAGTTTTTCATCAAATACTATATTGAATGATTTAAAATTAATGGGAATAAAAAACAGTAATAGTTTAAAAAACATTTAACACATATTTACAAAATACTACAAAATTAAATTAACTATGTAGTTTTTTTTTATAAATTATAGTATAATAATCTTGGTGATTTAATGAAGTATCATAACATAAGTAATTACAATTTTATTTACAGTAATCGTGGTATGGGACTTGAAAATGATTTAAATCAAGCAAATAAATATTATTTAGATAATAATATTGCAGTTATATATAAAAAACCAACACCTATAACTATTAATAAAGTTAATTATAAATCAAGATCTGATGCAATTATTACTGAAGCAAGATTTAAAATACCATCTACTACTGATTACAATGGTATATATAAAGGAAAATATATTGATTTTGAAGCAAAAGAAACAAAAAACAAAACAAGTTTTCCACTTAGTAATATACACAATCATCAAATAGATCATTTAAGAAAAATTATTAATATGGGAGGTATTGGTTTTATAATTGTTAGGTTTACAATGTTAAATCAAACATATTATTTAAATGGAAAAGAATTATTTTTATTTTTAGATAAAGAAAATAGAAAATCTATTCCTCTTAGTTATTTTAAAGAAAAAGGATATTTATTAAAAGAAAAGTTAAGACCACTAGTGGATTATCTAGAAGCTGTTGAAAGGGATTTAGGGTGATGCTATGAATAATTTAATTAAGCTTTTAAAAAAATATAAAATAGACGTTATAGTCGCAATTATAAGTATTATATTTATAATTTTATTTTTAAAATTAAAACTATTTTTTCTATTAATATTACTTATAATAATAGATATTGTATATTTTGTTCCTTTTATAAGAAAGAAGTCGATGATATTTATGAAGAATTTAAAAAAAATGGTAAAGAAAGAGCCTACTGGTAGACATGTTAAAACAAATAAAAAGAAAAAACAAATACCTAGTAGTAAAAATAAGATAAATGCAAAACAAGTAAAATTTAATAATAAAAAAGAAAACATAAAAAAGAAAAAAAGTAAGAAAAGAAAAATATTAAAAATATTCCTATTACTTATGTTAAGTGGATTTATTTTAGTAGTTCTTGCAATAGTTGCATTCTTCTTGTATATAGTTGCAAAAGCTCCAAACTTTAATCCTGATGAATTATATGTTAGTGAGCCTAGTGTTATATATGATAAAGATGGTGCGGAAATTACTAAATTAGGTAGTGAAAAAAGAGTATTATTAAAATATGATGACTTACCTGAGGTATTAATTGATGCCATTGTTGCAACAGAAGATTCTAGATTCTTTAGTCATAACGGAGTTGACTGGGCTAGATTTTTAAAAGCATCTGTTCAACAATTATTAGGTCGCTCTTATGGTGGTGGTGCATCTACACTTACAATGCAAGTATCTAAAAATACATATACATCATCTGAAGCTACTGGTATTAAAGGTATTATACGTAAATTTACAGATGTTTATATATCAGAATTTAAAATAGAGCCTAAATATTCTAAAGAAGAAATATTAGAGTTCTATGTTAACAGTTATTATTTAGGAAACAATTCTTATGGAGTTGAACAAGCAAGTTTAACATATTTTGGAAAAAGTGCGAAAGACTTAAATGTTTCAGAAGCAGCTATGATTGCTGGTTTGTTCCAAGCTCCAAGTAAATATAATCCATACAAAAATCCTGAAGCAACAGAAAAAAGAAGATTACTTGTATTAAAATTAATGAGGCGTCATGGATATATTACTGACGAAGAATATGAAGCAGCTAAAAAATTAACTGTTGAAAAAATTATAAAAAATACTCAAAATACTGAAGCATCTGGTATAAGTGAATTTCAATCATTTATAGATGTAGTTGTTGCAGAAATAGAAAAGAATACAAAAACAGATCCATATAAGACACCTATGAAAATATATTCAACTATGGATCGTGAAAAGCAAAAATATATTAATGATATAATGAATGGTGTATCATATGATTGGGAAAATGATCAAGTACAAGCTGGAGTTGCTGTTACTGATATTAATACTGGTGCTATTGTTGCTGTTGGTGGTGGTAGAAATGTTAATGCTGCTGCTACACTAAACCGTGCAACACAGATAAAAAGACAGATAGGTTCTACTGCTAAACCACTTTATGATTATGGACCTGCTATTGAATTCTTAAACTGGTCTACTGGTATGCCTGATGTAGACGAGCCTATTACTTATTCTAATGGTACATCAATAAATAACTGGAATGATGCTTATGAAGGTTTTGAAACAATGAGAAAAGCATTAGTTGGTTCTCGTAATATTCCAGCACTTAAAGCATTCCAAGCAAATGATAAATCAAATATACTACAATTTGTAAAAAGTTTAGGATTATCTCCTGAAGAAGGATTACACGAAGCTCATGCAATTGGAGGATATACAGGAGAATCTCCTCTATCTATGGCAGCTGCATATTCTGCATTTGGTAATGGAGGATATTATACAGAGCCATATAGTTATACAAAAATAGAATATACTAAAGAGAAAAAAGAAGAAGAGAATAAAAAAGAAAAGAAACAAGTTATGAAAGATTCAACAGCTTATATGATTAGTAATATGCTTGTTGATACAGGTCAATATGCTTTAGGACGTTGGAATAATATTAATGGACGTCAATATGCTGCTAAAACTGGTACTTCAAACTATGATGAAGCAACAAAAAGAGCATTTAGTCTGCCAGGTAGTGCTGTAAATGATCTTTGGGTTGTTGGATATAATACCGAATATGCAATTGGTGTTTGGTATGGATATGACAAAAATAGTAGTGAATATTATAACTTATTAAGTAGTGGTCAACACGAAAGACTTTTCCAAGCAGTAGGAAGAGGAATGTTTACATCTAATGATACATTTAAGATGCCAGGTAGTGTATCTAGTGTTACAATTGAAGATGAATGTCCTACTCCAATGCTTCCATCTGAATTTACTCCTGATGGACTTAAGAAAACAGAATTATTTGTAAAAGGACATGAGCCAACAGAAACATCTCCAAGATTTTCTAGATTAAGTGATCCAGATAATGTAAAAGCTACTGCGAATGGTGGTAAAGTTACAATTACTTGGTCTGCTGCTAGTGTTCCTGAAATAAATACTGATTCTTATCTTAGAAATTATTTTAAAGATACATTTAGAAATAATGAATATTTAGGAGCATTCGTAAATGGAAGATTAAATTATATTAATTCTACTATGGGATCATTTGGATATAATATTTACAAACAAGATGGTACATTCTTAGGATTTACAAATCAAACTACTTATACAGTAAATGCTTCTAATGGAAATCAATCATATATTGTTAAAACAGCATATAGTAATTTTAGAGCTACAGAATCTGGTGGTAAGAGCGTATCTGTTAATGTAACGGGTGCGAAAGATGAAAAAGATGATGAAAAAGATAAAGAAAAAGAAGATGATAAAGAAAAAGACACCGTAATGCCTATTTGTCCTGATGGTTATACATTAGATAATAACGGTGATAAATGTACAAAAGATTCATCTACTACATCTTCTACTTGTCCTTCTGGATATACTTTTGATTCATCAATAAAGAAATGTAAAAAAGGTTAAAATTATTAACCTTTTTTTATTTTATCTAATATATCTCTTGCAGCAACTAAGCCTGTAGCTGCAGCTGTAACAATGTTTCCAGCTTTACCACTACCATCACCTATAAAATAAATATTATCATTCTTTAATTTAAAATTATTATCTGTTTCTATTTCATTACTAAAGAATTTAATCTCAGGCCCATAAAGAAGTGTATCATCGTTATTAACACCTGGTATTATTTTATCTAATACTTCTAAACCCTCAAGTATATTTGTTATTATTCTATGAGGCATAACTAATGCTAAATCCCCTGCAACGCAGTCTTTAAGTGTTGGTTCTATAAAACCTTTATTAATTCTATGCCATTCACTACGTCTACCACTTCTCAAATCTTTTAACGATTGAATAATTGGTTTACTATCTCCAAGTACATTAGCAATTCTAGCAATAGACTCTCCATAAACTCTAGTATTAGTTACAGGCTCCGTTAAATTAACTTTTGATATAAAAGCAAAATTAGTGTTATTACTTTTAATATCTTTTAGAGCATGCCCATTTACACATATATATCCGTAATAATTTTCTTTAGCAACAAATCCTCCCGGATTTGTACAAAAAGTTCTAATTTCATCACCATATGTTTTTGTTTTTATAAATATTGTTGGATCATATATTACACCTGTAATATCTTCCATAATTTCTTTTCTAACTTCTACTCTAACACCTATTTCAATACTTCTAGAGTAATATAAAATATTATATTTATCTGCAAGTTCTTGTACCCACTTAGCACCTGTTCTACCAGGAGCAACTATAACTTTTTTAGAAATTATAGTGTTCTCTACTCTACTTTTCTTATATAATATCTCATGCTTATTAGAATTAATTTTCTTTATATCAATTACATTTGCTCTATCAAAAAGTTCAACACCATTATCACTCAAGAAATCACTAATGCCCTGAATATATTCAGGAAGATGATCACTACCTAAGTGTTTTTGTTTTATTAATAATAATTTAGCACCTTCTATAGCTACTTTTTTCTTTATTTTATTTGCTTCATCAATATTAGATGGATAAACACTAGCATCCATATTAAATTTATTAAATATTTCTTCTGCATCATCAATCAATTTATAAGCTTCTGATTCACTCATATATTTCATTAAATCACTTTTACCAAGTTTAGGAATAAAATTCAACTTTCCATCAGAAAAAGTTCCAGCACCACCATAACCTGATAAAATTGCACATGGATTACAATTTTGACATGGCACCTTATTTTTATTCATTGGACATACCCTATTTTTTACACAACTACCACGCTCTAATATAGCAATCTTTAACTTTTTATTTTTTGTAATAAGTTCATAAGCAGCAAATAAACCGGCAGGCCCAGCCCCTATTATAACAACATCATACATATAAAACCCTCCAATAATATTGTATCATAATTATACTAATATATGAAAAAAAGTTATTGAATTTCAATAACTCTATTTTTAGTTACCTTATTACCTGTAGGATCAGTACCTTCATATCTTACTACATAATTTCCAGTTTCCTTATTTTGAAGTGCTGTATAGAATTCATCCTCACCCTCAATAATTTTTAAATTACAACTACCACTATTATCATTACAAGTAACATTATTATATAAATCAAATGACGAAACTGATGTACTAACTATATCATCATCAGGAAAAATTATTTCAGGTATTTCAGTGTCAGTTACATTAAATACTCTATTAAAATTTTTATTTCCATTATTATCAGAATAATAAACATAATATATTCCTGTTTTAGATGTATTAATTTTCTCTACATTGACATTATTTGTAACATATTGAATATTATACTCCTTAAGTGAAATATCATTTCCTTCTTTATCTTTATATACTATATTATCTGCCTCATTATCGCTTAACCCAAGTTCAATTATTGTATAATCAGAAGTAATATCTTTTATTTCATGTCCACTATTAACATCAACTTGAAAAGCATAATTTCCATCATATTTTCCATATTTTAATTTAGGATTATTTTTACTACTCTTAACATAGCTTATTTTAATTAGCATATCAGATGGAAATAAATTATCTGTCTTAGGATTTAATAGTGATGTACTTATATATCCATTTGACTGTAATGTACCTAACGTAATATTAATTGTTTCATTTTCTTTAGGAAGTTTATCAGTATTCTCTACTGCCCAATCTGTAGATGATACAAGTATTTTATTAATTAAATTATTATAAACATTATTCTTACTTGAATTTATATTATTTGTAACAACTGGAACTATTATTAGTGCTGCAACACTAATAATAACTATTACTAATAACATTTCTAATAATGTAAATGCCTTTTTCATATATTACCTCTATTCATATACTTATCTTATCATATTTTATATTATTTTTAAAGTTTATCTTTTAATTTATATAAAATATTTAATGCTTCAATAGGAGTTGTATTAAGTAAATCTAATTTTTTTATCTCTTCTTCTACAATAGAAGGAGTATTATCTTCAAATACCAAAGCTTCTTGAACAATTTCTTTCTTCTTAGATTTAGATTCATATGTCTTTAGTATTTGATCTGCTCTTTTTATTAGACTATCTGGAAGATTTGCAAGACGCGCTACATGTATACCATAACTTTTATCCACACTTCCGTCTTTTATCTTGTGTAAAAAAGTAATTTTTCCATCTTCTTCATACGCACTAACATGAACATTTTTTAAATGACTTAATTTATTTTCTAAATCTGTTAATTCATGATAGTGAGTAGAAAATAACATTTTACAATTAATATGATTGTGTATGTGCTCTATAATTGCTTGAGCTAGCGCAATACCATCATAAGTAGCGGTCCCTCGACCTAGTTCATCAAATAAAACTAAAGAATTATCTGTTGCATTTTCAATTGCATTATTTGCCTCATTCATCTCAACCATAAATGTTGACTTACCTGATACAAGATCATCTGATGCTCCAATTCGTGTATATATTGAATCAAATACCATCATAGTAGCTTCACTAGCAGGAATAAAACATCCAATTTGAGCCATAATTACAGTAATTGCAAGTTCTCTCATATATGTAGACTTACCAGCCATATTAGGTCCCGTAATAAGCAATATATTAGTATCTTCATTCATTACAATATCATTAGGTACATATTCACCCTCTAATACTTTTTCAACAACTGCATGCCTATTATTAATAATATTAATCTCATGTTTATCAACAAGATTAGGTCTTACATAATTATTCTCAGAAGATACTGTTGCAAATGATAATAATACATCTATCTCACTTATTGTTTTTGCAACTTCTTGTAATCTTGGAATATATTCTTTTATTTTATCTTTAACTTTACAAAATAATTCATATTCAAGCTCAATAATTTTCTCTTCTGCATTCAATATAATTGCTTCTTTTTCTTTTAGTATAGGTGATATATATCTTTCACAATTACTAAGAGTTTGTTTCCTTTCATATCCATATTCATCCTTAACTAAATCTTTCATTCCTTTAGATACTTCTATATAATATCCAAATACACGATTATATCCTACTTTTAATGTCTTAATACCTGTTTTTTCTCTCTCTTCTGCTTCAAACTTAGCTATAAAATCTTTTCCATTTGTTCTAAGAGATTTTAATTCATCTAACTCTTCATTATATCCTTCTTTAATTAAATATCCTTCATGCAACCCTACAGGAGGATTATCATATATAGCATCATCTATTAATTTATATAGATTTGAAAGTGGATCTATTGTTTTAAAATCAATAGCTTCTAATATATTTTTTATATCTGGTAAAACACCTAATGATGTTTTTAACTGTAATAAATCTCTTCCATTCGCACTATTAAATGCAATTCTACCACTTAATCTCTCTAGGTCATAAACATTATATAATAAACTCTTTAAATCATCTGCAAGAATAAATTCTTCTTCTAACTTTTCTACTATATCATACCTTTTATTTATTTCTTCTTTATCTATTAATGGATTTTCTATATAATTTTTTAAAAGTCTACTACCCATTGCTGTTTTAGTCTTGTCAAGTAACCATAAAAGCGAATATTGTCTTTGTTTTAATCTTAATGTCTCTGTTAATTCTAAATTTCTTTTAGTATGAATATCCATTTTTAAATATTTATTATTTTCTTTAATAATAGCTTTTTGTAAATGGCTTAAATTCATCATTTTATTTTTAGTAATATATGTAAGTAAATGTTTAATTGTTTCAATATATCTAATATCACTAATATCTTCATAAATATATTCATATTCTTGATTATCTATAATATCATTACTAAATGTTACAAATATTTTAAATTGATTTTTTAATGTACTTACAATATTTTTATCTAATTTATCACTTACTACTACTTCTTTTAATCCTAATGATACAATTTCACTAACTAAATTAACATTATTATGAAGTAACATTGTAACATAAATAATACCTGTTGTAATATCTGTATAACAAATACCATAATTAGTATCAAAATCAATAACATTACCTATATAATTAAACTCATTTTCTTTTAAAGATTCAGAATCAATAACTGTTCCTTTACTTATAATTTGAGTAAGGCCACGTTCAACTATACCTGTTGCTTGTTTAGGATCTTCTAATTGCTCACATATTCCAACACGATGTCCATTTTCAACTAATTTTTCTATATATACATTAACAGCATGATGAGGTACTCCACACATTGGAACTCTTTCTTTTAATCCTGCTGATCTACCTGTTAGAGTTAATTCTAACTCTCTTGATAAAAGAACTGCATCTTCAAAAAATGCTTCATAAAAATCACCAAGTCTAAATAATATTATTACTCCTGGATTTTCATCTCTAATAGTTAAGTACTGACGCATCATTGGAGTTAATTTTTCTCTATCAACATCTTTTGAATTCATAAAACCACCTAATAAAATTATAGCATTTATTTCAAAAAAAAAGCAAGCAATTACTTACTTTAAAAGGTAACTAGTAGCATCCTTTAAGCTATCAACACTTACTATTTTTAAGTTTAATTTTTTATCTTTTTTATACTTAATTGCATCTTTATAATTATCTTTAGGAACAAAGAAAATATCTGCTTTAGCTTTTGATGCAGCTTTAACTTTAAATTCTATTCCACCAATAGATCCAACATTACCATTTATATCGATAGTTCCAGTTCCTGCAATCTTTTTACCAGCTGCAAGATCTTTAGAGTTAAGCATATCATAAATCATAAGTGATAACATTAATCCTCCAGAACCACCATATTCACTTTTTTCTTCTTTAATAACTACATTAGGATTTACTTTATAAGTATATATCTCGATAGGCATAAATCCAATATAATTATTCCCATCTTGATTAGTTAATACTGCATATCTTTCATATTCTTTTTTATTATTAATAACTTTAATACTAATCTTATCTTTATCGTTATACTTATTTAATAAATTATTAACATCAGATCTTGTTGACACATCAATATCATTAATACTAACTATTTCATCGCCTATTTTTAAATCAGTGGAAGCATCTTCAAATATATAACCTACATATAATTTATTATTACTAATATTAACCTCTTTATCTGCAAGTTTATATGCAGCAATTACTGCATTATTTAAAGAAGATTTATAAGATAAGTAATCCCTTTTTAAATAATCTTGATCAGTCTCATCACTACCCATTACATCCTCTTTTTTAAGTATTTCACAGTCTCCCTTAAGATAAGAATATAAAAGAATTGGTAATGTTGCCCTATATTCTGATACATAAGTTAAATTATAACTACCATTAATCTTTTTACCTTTAATTTCTATTCTATCTGTTAAATCAGTAAGTCCTCCTGGAGAATCTATATAATATGGTAAAGGTGTATAACAAATAAATGCAAATATAACAAGTATAATTAATGATTTATAATTCTCTTTAAAAAATCTTTTTAATCTATCCATTTAATCATCCCAAACTATTATTATTTTATTCAATTATTTATTATTATATCAAAAAAATGGTAATTTTAATACCATTTGTAAATGTCAATATAAACAAAGCGCTTAAATTATTTTCTATTCTTGGTTTGTTTCATCTACAATATAAATTGGTCTTTTTTTAGTTTCAAGATAAACTTTTGATAAATATCTACCAATAGTTCCAATACATAAAAGTTGAATACCTCCAACAAGCAAGATAATACATACTAAAGATGGCCAACCACCAACAGGATCACCATATATTAGTGTTCTTATTATTACAAATATAATAGCTATAAGTGCAATAAAGCAAAATAGAATGCCAAAGAGCGATGCTAATAATAAAGGAGCTGTTGAGAAAGATGACATGCCATCTAATGCATATTTAAATAACTGCCAAAAAGACCATTTTGTTTTACCTGCAGCCCTTTTTACATTTTCATAACTTATCCATTTTGTTTTAAAGCCAACAAAACTAAATATTCCTTTAGAATATCTATTATATTCACTTAAAGATAAAATAGCATCTACTACCTTTCTCTTCATCATCCTAAAATCACGAGCTCCATCTACCATTTCGGTATCTGACATTTTATCTATTAATTTATACCATAATTTAGAGAAAAAACTTCTAACTACTGGTTCACCTTTTCTTGTAATTCTCCTTGTAGCAGCAACATCATATCCATCCTTCATATAATTATACATCTCTTTTAAATACTTTGGTGGATCTTGCAGGTCTGCATCCATAACTACAACATAATCTCCTTTTGAATACGACAATCCGGCATTCATTGCAGCTTCTTTTCCAAAATTCCTAGAAAAAGATATATATTTTACTCTAGAATCATCGCTTGCTAAATCTTTTACAATTTTTAATGTATTATCTTTAGATCCATCATCTACAAATAAAAATTCAAAATTAACATAATCCATTTCTTTAGATATCTTATTTATTTCTTTATAAAAAATAGGTAGTACCTCTTCTTCATTATAACAAGATACAACAACACTTACTAACTCTTTCATATTACCTCTTTAAATCCATATAAAATAATTTCTCTTTATCACTTAAATTCTTTATATATTTAGCTCCAAACTTTTCATAATAGTTTATAAGCTCACTCCTTAAATATATTTTATCATATCCTAGTTTCCTAGACTCTTCTAATAAAGCATCATTAAGTATTTTAGAATAATGCTTACCTCTATATTCCTCTTTCACATACATAGTAGCATACCATGGTGTATATGAATAATTATTATCATATTTAAATAAAGATATAAAACCAATAAGCTTATCATCATCATATAATCCTAAAACAAGTATTATATTATCATTTTTATTATTAATTACATCTTCTACTCTCTTATTTACTATATCTATAAAATTGTCTTTCAAATATGAAGTACCCCACTGTTTAGAACATAAGATAAAATACTCCGTTAAAGCATCTTTATTATCTTTAATACTAATAACTTTAAGCATATAACCCTCCTATAAAAAATTATAACAAAAAAAAGTAGTTTTATCTACTTCTTTTAACATATGTTTTATCATGCAAGTTCTCTTTATAATCAAAACTTCTTTTAACAACTCGATTAGTATATATTTCTACTGCCTCAAGCAATTTTTCAAATTCATCTTTTATTTTAATTGTTTTACGAGCTCTTTGATTACAATCGTTCGGATTCCACCAATCATTATGACTCTTATATTCAAAATTAGTATCAATGTTATTTTTTTCTATATATTTTTGTAATAATATAATACTACTATTAAGCTCATAAGATAATAATTTATGTAATTGATAAGCTTCATTAATTGAAGAATCTAATAAATTATAACGATTCATACTATTTTCAATTTTAATTATCTTGCCTAATATAGATTGTAATTTATTATAATTAAATTGATTAAAACCTTTTTCATAAGAAAATCTTTTTAATTCCTTAATAACAAAATCTAATCCATAATTTTCTTCATATTTACTACTTTCTGAAAAAGGATTATATCCATATACGTGATAATGATAATTATCTACATTTGCAGTAATAAGTCTAAGACGTATTTTTAATAATTGTTCTTTTTTTGATTGATTATTAATATATATCATTCTTTGCTTTATAAATTCTTCTTTTTCTTTGAAATTATCATTTATTATTTTACTATTAATACTATTTTTATCAATTATTAATTTTTTTGTTGGTTTAAGAAATCTTGTACTTATATCATTAATTTTAAAACTTCCAAGTCCTTCAATATTAATAGAATCATTCAAAATAATTTCCTTTTTTTCTTTATGAACATTTCCATCAATAACATATTTAACGTTATATATATTTTTAAATAATTTTTTCTTAAGTACTATTGTATATGTTCCTTTTTTATTAGATATAGTAAGTAACTTCCAAGTAAATGGATTAACAAACATTTTTCTAATACTTTTATTATTTTTGAAATTTATATTTTTCATATATGAATCCCTCTTTTCGAAAGATATTCTATCATTATATAAATATCAAGCCAAATCAAACACACTACCATCAAACGCCTTTATTGATAATTAATTAATTTTTTATAATTGAATAAATAATATTGCTTGCCATATATATCATATATTATACCTATTATACACTCTTGACATGGCATATACTAGTACATGAGTTGGGTAAATCTTGGGTAAAAACTGGGTAAAAGTTAGATAAATTTTGTATAAGCACCGATGTTTAATGATTTATTAAATAAATACCTTAGTATTAAATGCAAAACTATTCTA
>CAMKQS010000013.1 GCA_946414975.1 uncultured Caryophanales bacterium
GTTTTCATACCTATGTGTGCCTTGAACGAAGTGAAAGGGATGGAACTTAAAATGACATTTAATTATAAAAATGTATATTTAGAAGATACTTCTACTATTGCCGGTGTTTATGAAGAAGCTGGCCCACTTAATAAATATTATGATAAGTGCTATAAAGATTTTTATTTTAATGAGAAAACTTTTGAACTTGCTGAAATTAAATTAATGAATGAAAGTATTGATATTTTACTTGATAAATCTAAGAAAAAAGCTATTGATATTGATATACATATATCGGGAGATTTACTTAATCAAATTACTGCTAGTAGTTACACAGCTTCAAAGAAACAAATACCTTTTATTGGAATATATGCTGCATGTTCAACGAGTACTTTAGGTATGATTATAGCTTCTAATATGATTAATTCAAGGCAGATTAAGAATGCGATAGTATCAGTTTCATCACATAATTGTACAAGTGAAAAGCAATTTAGACAACCAGTAGAGTATGGTGGACCTAAACCAAAAAGGTCAACATTTACAGTGACTGGTGCAGCAAGTGCATTATTATCAAATAAGCAAAATAGTATCAAAGTTTCATCTGCAACACTAGGTACTGTAGTAGACTTAGGAATTAAAGATCCTTTTAATATGGGTGCAGTAATGGCGCCTGCAGCTGCTAAAACGATATATGAACACCTTATAAATACCAAAACAAATCCCAGTGATTATGATATGATTTTAACAGGAGATTTGGGAATATATGGTAAGAAAATATTAAAAGATTATATGCAAGATGAATATAATATTGAACTTGGTAATTTACAAGATAGTGCCTGCATGATATATGAACTAGATAAGCAAGAAGTAAACGCTGGTGGAAGTGGCCCTGCATGCTTACCACTTGTTTCTTATGGCTATATATTAGATAAAATGAAAAAAAATAGATTAAAAAAAGTTCTTTTGGTCGCAACAGGTGCTCTTTTAAGTCAAACATTAGTCAATGAAAAACAAACAATACCGGCAATAAGTCATGCAGTATGTTTGGAGGTATGTCAATGATTTATTTAAATTCATTTATATTTTGTGCACTAGTATGTCTAATAGGCCAAATAATATTAGATAATACTAAATTAACACCAGGACATGTTACTACTATATTTGTAGTAGTAGGAACCTTTTTAGATGCATTTAATATATATGATAAATTTGTATTATATTGTGGTGGTGGAGCACTTGTTCCAATCACATCATTTGGACATTCATTAATGCATGGTGCATTCGCAAGTTATCAATCAGTAGGAATTATGGGATTGTTTATTGGTATGTTTGACTTAACTTCTCCTGGAATAGTTGGAGCAATTATATTTTCTTTTATATTGTCATTAATATTTAAACCACAAAATTAAATGCTTTTATAGTATTTTTTTTTATTTTATTAATAAAATAGTAGTGGTGATAATATGCAGTTTAATGGTATTAAATCATATATATTAGATAATGAATTTAAAATTATTATTCTGAATAATAAAATAAATATCACAAACTATTTAGAAATGGGCCATTTTGATAATAATAAAGTAATTGTTAGATATTTAAATCAAAATAAGGAAAAAACTTTAGTAGTAAATGGTAAAAATTTAATAGTATCAAGATTAAAAATTAAAGAAGTATTAGTTGAAGGAAATATTAATAATATAGAATTTAGGTGATATTATTTCGCATTTTAAAAATAAGATATCATTAAATATAAAAGGAAAAAATATAAATAATTTTATATATAAAATGTATAGATTAAATATAGAACTTTTAGATATTAAATATATAAGTAATGAAGAATTAGTTATAAAAATATATTATAATGAATTAAAAAAAGTAATGGATAATAAAACTATATATGAAATAAAGTACTTAAAAAAAGAAGGTTTAATAAAAATAAAGGAATCTATTTTTAGTTATAAATATATTATTATATTTATAATAGTTAGTTTAACTATAATATATTTTTTAAGTAACTTAATATTTTATGTAGAAATTGTTACAAACGATAAACTAATGCAGAAAAAAATAAGTAATTATTTAAGTGAAAAAGGAATTAAAAAGTATCATTTTAAAAAAAGTTATAGTGATATATCAAAGATAAAAAAAGATATATTAGATAAATATAAAAATGAGATTGATTGGATAGAAATAGAATTAAAAGGTAGTAAGTATATTATAAAATATGAACCTAGAATAATAACTGATATGAGGAAAAAAACTCATTTCCAAAATATTATTTCTACTAAAAATGCCATAATAAATAGCATGAATATAAAAAATGGACAAATTATAAAAAATAGATATGAGTATGTAAAAAAAGGGGATGTTATAGTAAGTGGATATATTTATGTTAATGATAAAATTAATGATACAGTAAGGGCAGAAGGTAGTGTATATGGAGAAACGTTTTATAAGGTAAGAGTAAAGTATCCTTTAAAATATAAAAATATTGTTAAGACTAAGGAGCACAATAAAGTTATAACTTTTAAATTTATAAATAGTAAAATTGATTTTTTTGATTTTAAAAAATATAAGAATTATAATTATAAAGATACTAAATTATTATTTAACAATATATTACCTATATCACTTGTAATACGTGATAAAAGAAAGCTAATGATATATGAAGAAAATAATAATTATCAACAGGCATTAAAAAAGGCAGTTAAGTGTGCGAAAAGAGAAATATTAAAAAAATTAGATGATAAAGAATATATAAAAAAATATAAGATTTTAAAAGAGTATAAGAATAATGGGGTAGTAGAAGTTGAAGTTTTTTTTAGTGTAATAGAGAAAATATCTATTTATTCTCCTATTGAAGAATATAAGGATATTGGTAATATAAATGAATAGTTTTGTAATTATATTAAAAAATGATTATATAAAAATAATACTTAGTGTAATTAGTTATATATTAATTAGGGTAGAAAAAAGATTAAAATATAAGGATAAAATAGATGTAAGAAAAGAATTTATAATTATATTATTTATAGTTTATTTACAGTTATTATTTAATGTAGTTACATATCCTATGAATGAATATGGAATTAATAATTATAGTTTATTTAATGAATTTAAAAGATATAAAATTGGTAGTTATTTATTTATAAAAAATATTATTGGTAATATAATTTTATTTATTCCATTTGGAATGTTTTATAAATCATATTTTAATATTAGATTAATATCTTTGATAATAATTACCATATTGTATTCATTTATAATAGAAATAAGTCAATTATTAATTGGCAGAGTATTTGATGTTGATGATATTTTATTAAATTTAATAGGCTCGATAATTGGATATTATTTTAGTAAAAATGCTTGTATATTTAAAAATCACATGATATTATAAAAAAAATGAAAGAAGTGATTGAATAATGAAAAAATATTTATATAAGATAAATTATTATACAGATAATATAGAAATATATAAGGTAGTACCTAGATTAAAAGATATTAGTGAGTTTAGAGAAAAAACTATTAATGATGATATTGTTTATGATGCAATAGTTAATACAAGTGTTAATAAAGCTGATATTTCTTCTAAATATAGGATTACACCAGATAAATATGATAGAGATTTAAAGGAAAATGAAGTAAATAATGAATATCATAGGCTTGTAAAATCAACAAATAAAGATAAATGTATGATTGATAATTATATTATGGATGGAATTGATGCTGATTCTTATCTTTATCATGTTGTAGGATATAAAAATTATGGGCTAATTATTCCGAGTCTTGAGTATAATTTTTATACTAAAAATAGTTATATTATTAAAAATATTTTGAAAATACCTGATGAATTATATGTTTTAGAAAGAATTATTAAGGGAGAATATAGTAGAATAGATGATTATTATTTAGAAGTATTATCACCATTTTTTAATATTATGCAAATAGGTGCGATTAGTTATCGTGATATAAAAAATGTTAGTGATGTAGGTGTTTTATCTGAATCATTAGATAGTATAATTGGTAGAATTAATACAACTGAAAAAGTTTTACAAAAATTAAAAAAATAGGCATTTAATTTCGTTGAAAATGGTAAAAAAACGTTAAAAAAGGCCGATTTTGACTAATTTTGACCGTGAATTTGACAATATATAACTCTTTTGATATAATCGAAAACGTGTCGCCAAAAAATGCGCACAAATAAATTATGTTAGGAGAATTATTGTGAAAAGTATATTAAAAACAGTTTTTCTAGTTTCTTTTGTTACTTTTATGAGTATAGCGTTTATGAGTGTTACAAAGGCAATTGAGACTGAAGATAGTTTACAAGTATACCATATCAGATCAGAAAACGATAAAATCATAACTGATAAAAAATTATTTTCATTTTATGAACAAAATAATGAAAAATTAGCTGTACTTATTGAAGAAAAACAAAGAAAAGAAAAAGAAGAGGCTGAAAGACTTGAAGCGGAAAGACTAGAAGCAGAAAGACTTGAAGCAGAAAGAATTGCAAAAGAAGAAGAAGCTAGAAGACAGGCTGAAAATAACAAAATAGATTATTCTATTGCTAATACAATAGAATCAAATTCTGAAGTAGCCAATTTTGCAATGCAGTTTGTTGGGAATCCATATGTATATGGAGGAACAAGTTTAACTAATGGTGCAGACTGTTCAGGGTTCGTTATGGCAGTGTATGCTAATTTTGGTATTTCACTTCCTCGTACAACTGGTGGTCAGGCACAATCAGGATATCCTGTAGATATTAATAACATCCAAGCTGGAGATATTATCTCATATGGATATAATGGTTATGTTAGTCACTCTGCATTATATGTTGGAAATGGTATGATAGTTCATGCTTCAACTCCAGAATTAGGAATTAGAATTGATAATATGAATATAATGCCAATTGTTACAATAAGAAGAATTGGTTAATTGAATCCAACGATATGTTGGATTTTTTAATTTGACACAAATTAAATTACGTGATATTATTATTTTAGTAAACTATGAAGACGGTGATATTTTGAGTATAAAACGTAAATTAAGTTTAGTTTTGATTATGGTAGACGTTATAGTAATTACTATGGTTGTTTCTTTTAAGGGAAATTCAACAGTAGATGTAAAAGCAAAAGATACAGTAACTGCAGCTAATGTACTTGTTCAAAGTGAAGAATCTCTTGATAATTATAAAAATAGTGAGATTGAAGAGTATATAGTTGCAAGAGAAGAGGCGGCAGCCGCTGCACGTGCAGCTGAAGAAGCAGAAGCAGCTAGAAAGGCAGAAGAAGAAGCTGCAGCAGCAAGATTAGTTGCCCAAGAACAAGCAAGACAAGCAATAATTGCACAAACTGCACCTGTTGCAGACACATCTTATGGTGGTGTTGCTGGATTTGCTGCACAATTTATTGGTAACCCATATGTATATGGAGGAACCAGTTTAACTGATGGTGCAGATTGTTCGGGGTTTGTTATGTCTGTTTATCAAAACTTTGGAGTGTCACTTCCAAGAACTGCAGGCGCTCAGGCTACAGTAGGTGAAGCAGTTTCTGTAGAGAATGCTCAACCTGGAGATATTATTTCATACGGATATAACGGAGTAGTTAGTCATTCGGCTATATATGCTGGCAATAATACTATAATACATGCATCAACGCCAAGTTTAGGAATTAGATCAGATAGTATGTATATAATGCCAATAGTTACAATAAGAAGAGTAGGATAAGCAATTGATATTGCTTTTTTATTTTCTTGAAATAAATTATTCTGTTTGATAAAATATGAGTAGATATTGGAAGTGATATTATGGATAAAGATATTATTAAATTAAATGAAATTATTAATAATTCAAAAAGACTTGTTTTTTTAGGTGGAGCTGGAGTGTCAACTGAAAGTGGGATACCTGATTTTAGGGGTAAAGATGGACTTTACAGGCAAAAATACGACTATTCACCAGAATATATACTTAGTATTGATTGCTTTTTAGATAATCCTAAATTATTTTATAAGTTTTATTTTGATAAAATGACTTATGATGATGTAAAACCAAATATTATTCACTACAAGCTAGCAGATTTAGAAAAAAGAGGAATACTTAGCTCAGTTATTACACAAAATATAGATGGTTTACATCAGATGGCTGGCTCTAAAAATGTATTAGAACTACATGGTAATGTATATAGTTTTCATTGTATGAAGTGTAATAAAAAATATAACTTACAGAATATAAATCGCAGTGATATTCCAAAATGTTCTTGTGGTGGAATATTAAAACCAGATATTGTTTTATATGGAGAAATGATGGATGAAAATGTTTCAAGAAAAGCTATTTATGAAGTGTCAAAAGCTGATACTTTAATTGTAGGTGGAACATCGCTTTTAGTTAATACTGCTTCTTCATTACTTAATTATTTTAATGGTGATAATTTAGTAATAATTAATTTAGATAAAACGCCATTTGATTTTCGTGCAAATATAGTGATCCATGAGAAATTAGGCAATGTTTTAAAAAAGATAAAATAAAATGAAATTTAGGGGTAGAAAAAGTATTTTTAATGTGTTATAATACTTTTGGCTTTTTAAATTACACATTTGCTGATTTAATTGTCGGTGCCAATAGGTGGCAATTAAAGATGAGGCAGATGGAAGACTAACAAAAAGGAGGAATATTTATGGCAGTTGTATCTATGAACAACTTATTAGAAGCTGGAGTTCATTTTGGACATCAAACAAAAAGATGGAATCCAAAAATGAAAGAGTATATTTTTACTTCAAGAGATGATATTTATATTATCGATTTACAAAAAACTGCAAAAGCTATCGAAGATGCTTATCAAGCATTAAAGGATATCGCATCAGCAGGTGGAAAGGTAATTTTTGTTGGAACTAGGAAACAAGCTCAAGAAGCTGTAAAAGAGGAAGCTCTTCGTTCAGAATCTTACTATGTAAATGAAAGATGGTTAGGAGGAACATTAACAAATTTCCGCACTATTCGTGCTCGTGTTAAGAGACTTGAAACTATCGAAAAGATGGAAACTGATGGTACATTTAATCTATTACCTAAAAAAGAAGTAATTGGATTAAAAAAGGAATATGCAAAGTTAGATAAATTATTATGTGGAATTAGAGCTATGGATAAATTACCACAAGCAATGGTAATTGTAGATCCATCAAAAGAAGAAATTGCAATCAGAGAAGCAAGAAAGTTAAATATTCCAGTATTTGGAATTGTTGACACTAATTGTGATCCTGATATGGTAGATTATGTAATTCCATCAAATGATGATGCAA
The DNA here is from genome assembly GCA_946414975.1 of uncultured Caryophanales bacterium. The sequence continues at coordinate 7,273 of CAMKQS010000013.1, forward strand.
TTCGTGCTGTTAAGCTTATTATCGGAGTTCTTAATAATGCTGTAGTTGAAGCAAATGGTGGTAAGACAGTTGATTATGTTGGTACTAAAGTTGATGACAGTACTGATATTATGAAAAAAGCTGTAGAATCTGTTAAGAAGAAAGAAGATAGACCAAGGAATTTTGATAAAAGATTTGATAAAAAAAGATTTGATAAGAAAAAATCATTTAAAAGAAGTGAAAATAAAGAACAACCAAAAGAAAAGAAAGCTGATACAAAAGAAGTAAAGGCTACTGTTAAAGAAGAAGTTAAAGCTGAAGTTAAGAAAGAAGAAAAAGTTTTAGAAAAAGCCCCAGAAAAAACTGATTTATCTGGTAAAACTGTTGCTGAATTAAAAGAATTAGCTAAGGCTCGTGAAATTAAAGGTTATTCAACAATGAAAAAAGCTGAATTATTAGAAGCTTTAAAATAGACTTTGAGATGATTTTATAATCATCTTTAATTTTTAAAATTTAAGGAGGATAATATGATAAGTGCAAGTTTAGTTAAAGAATTAAGAGAAAAAACTGGTGCAGGTATGCTTGATTGTAAAAAGGCATTAGAAGCAAATAATGGTGATATTTCATCTTCAATCGATTGGTTAAGGGAAAAAGGTATTTCTAAAGCTGCTAAAAAAGCAGATAGAATTGCTGCTGAAGGTGTTGCAAGTATTCTTATTAAGGGTAATAAAGCAGCTATCGTTGAAGTTAACTCAGAAACTGATTTTGTTGCTAAGAATGAAGAATTTACATCTATGGTTAGTACTATATTAGAAACTATTATTGAAAGTGATGTTAAAACTGTAGAAGATGCTTTAAAATTAGATTGTGGAGAAGGCACTATTAATGATTTAATAGTTGCTAAAACTGCTAAAATTGGTGAAAAACTTTCTTTAAGAAGATTTGAAGTCGTTACTAAAAGTGATAGTGAATCATTTGGTGAATACATTCACATGGGTGGAAAAATTGCTGTTTTAATTACTGTTGATGGAGCTTCAAGTGAGGTTGCAAAGGATGTCGCAATGCATGCTGCTGCAATGAGACCTAAATATGTAAATAAAGAAAGTGTTCCTACTGATGAAGTAGAAAAAGAAAGAGAAATTCTAAAAGAACAAGCAATGAATGAAGGAAAACCAGAAGAGATCGCTACTAAAATGGTTGAAGGACGTATTCGTAAGTTCTATGAAGAGATTTGTCTTGAAGAACAAGCTTTTGTTAAAGACAGTGACAAAAAAGTTAGAGAGTATGTTAAAGCTAATGGTGGTACAATTAAATCTATGGTACGTTTTGAAGTAGGCGAAGGAATGGAAAAAAGAGAAGAAAACTTTGCTGAAGAAGTTGCAAAACAAATGAAATAATAAAAAAAGTTAGATATCTAACTTTTTTTTTAGTTTATAAAAATTTTATCAATTATTTCAATATTATTAACAATATTGTGTAGCTTATTTTTTATATCAGTATAATCATCAATACTTATGTCAAAAATAATAGAAATATCTTCATTGTATTTTTTTTCTATAATATTTACTTTGCTTAGTATATATTCAATATCTTTAATTTTATCATAATTAAACTTAATTAAAACTCGGTAGCCATCTTTTAATTCAATAATATTTTCTTTAACAAGACTATTTACACAATTCGAATAAGCTCTAACAAGTCCTCCTGCGCCAAGTTTAATACCTCCAAAGTATCTAATAACTATTGCTAGCACATGATTTAAGTTGTTATTTTTTAATACATTATAAATAGGCATACCAGCTGTATTGCTTGGTTCATTATCATCTGAAAATTTAATTATATTATCAATTATATAGCAATAACATATATGTGTTGAGTCAGTATATTTATTTTTTATACTATTTAAAATATCCATTGCTTCATCTTTATTATTTACAAAAAAAATTTTACCTATAAACTTTGATTTTTTTATTATAATTGTATTTTCTAAATTATTTTTTATTGAATACATATTTTCACCACCAAAATTATAAAATAATATATTTATTATGTCAAATAGTGTTAGTTTATGACAGTTTCAGTTTTATATTAATTGACAATGATAATATTTTATTATAAAATGATAATAAGGAGATTAGTAATATGGCAATGAATAAGAAAAATAGTTTTCATGGTATTAAAAAAAATAATTATTTAATATATATTGGTGGGGGATGTTTAGGAGTAGTTTTGGTTTTGGTAATTTTACTTATAATTAATGGTTTTGATTTTAAATCAATAATGGGAAATTCAGTTGTTGAAACATTTTATTATTGCGATGATTCTACGTATACTCTTGAAGGAAATAAATGTATAAAATCAGATGTTTCTTCTGCACTTATTTTAGGAGATGTTAATCTAGATGGCGTTGTAAGTGATGCTGATTTAATTCTTTTGAATAGTTATTTGGCCAAAACTAGTGAGCTTAATGAAAATCAGTTAATTGCATCTGATGTTAATTCTGACGGAATAATTAGTGTTGGAGATTCTGAAAATATTAGATTGTTTGTTAATGGTCATACTACTGGAAGTGAATATTTAGTTAAGATTGGCTCATCTTATGTATGTCCTAAAAATTATCAGTTAAAAGAAAATGTATGTGTAAGTGATATATCTATTGATGCGAAAAGTGCTAGTTATAAAAGAGGAGATGTAACTCTTGATGGTAATATAGACTTGCAGGATATAGAATTACTTAGTAATTATTTAAATAAGAAAACTAATTTCTCTATGGTACAGTTGCAGGTTGCTGACTATAATGCTAATGGAACTATAGAAATTAATGATTTAAATGATTTAAAAGATTTCCTTAATAATAAAGATAATAGTTCAAATCCTTCTTTAGGAGATGTAAATTCGGATAAAATGGTTAATGATACAGATGTTATAATTATAAAGAAATATATTGAAGGAAAATATAAACTAAATAGTGATCAGATAAAAAATGCAGATATAAACTCTGATGGAGTAGTTGATGCATTAGATGTTACAGAATTAGTTGATAAAGTTTCTAGTTTCTATCAAAATGGTGATATTAACTTAGATGGTAAAGTAGATATAGATGATCTTGCTGTGTTACAAAATGGATTAAATGGAATTGTTAATGTTAATGATGTACAACTAAAATTATGTGATATAAATGCAGATGGTAAGATTGATAATGAAGATGCTGTTACACTACGTGGTAAGGTTGGAACTGCTCAGAAATATAAAATTGGCGATGTTAATATGGATGGTAGAGTCTTAAATGATGATGTTTCTATCATTGAAAATTATATTTTAGGTAAGACTACACTTACAATTGATCAAATGACACTTGCAGATTATAATAAAGATTCTAATATTAATAATACTGATGCTAATGCCTTAGCTAAGGCTATCGCTGCTAATTATAAATTAGGTGATGTTGATATGGATGGTAAGATTACTATAGTTGATGTTGATTTAATAAGTAAATATGTAGCTAAGTTAATTGATTTTGATACTACTCAAAAAATTCTTGCAGATGTAAATAAGGATGGTAAAATTAATTCAAAGGATATAAAATAAAAGAAAAGTTTATTACTTTTCTTTTATTATTTTTCTAATTGCATCATATAGGTATGGTTTATATTTATCAATAGGTAAAGGTTTATTTTTAGTTATTGATGTAAATATTGTAGAGGATGCTAACTCTATAATCATAAATAATGTTACATCTGGATTTGTAAGTTTAATATTGTGTTTCTTTAACCCTTTTAAAAATATTTCTTTAATACCTATTTTATTATTATTTATTATCTCATTTACATCAGAATATATTCCAAGAGATAAATCTTTTTCAATAAAATTAATTAGAGTTTTATCTTTTGATACAATATCTATTATATAATCTATTACAAATATGATCTGATCTTCAAAATTTATAATTACATTCTTATTAAGACTTTTTAAAGCATTTTGAAATAACATTTGTGATTTTTTAATTATTAATTTATTCTGCAGGTCATACTTATCCTTAAAGTATAAGTAAAAAGTGCCTTTAGCAATACCAGCATCATCAACTATATCTTGAATTGATGTTGAATTAATTCCCTTTTCTGTAAATAATTTATATGATGATTTTAAAATTTTATTTTCTTTTTCATTTTTCTTTTCTTGAATTTTGGATATAATAATACTTTTCATGATTTCACCTTTTAAATCCCTTTTTAAAATTTTATATCAAATTTATATTTAAGTCAATCAAATTATGATAAAATAATGGTAGGTGATAAAATGAAAGAAATAAAAGTAATGGATAATATATTTTTATATACCAATAATGATATTGACTTAAGAATAATTAATACTTTAAGTTCAAAAATGAAGGAAGTTATGAATTTTTTTAAGATTGATAATATGAAAAAGAAAGTAATGATAAGAATATGGAATGATAAAAATGAATTTAAGGATGCTGTTTGTAAATTAAATGGGTATGATGATTTACCATTTTGGGCTGTTGGAAGCGCAAGAAATGAAAAGAACGAAGATATATGTTATATAGATAAATTATCATTAAATGAAACAAGAAAGATAGATTATCATAAAGATACAACATTAACTGATTTTATAAATAGTATTGTTCATGAGTTTGTACATATATGTCATACGATATTTTGTAATTATAAATATCCTGATAAATATTGGGTAACAGAAGGAATTGCAACCTATTTAGCTGATCAATATCCTAATTGTACTTGTAATGTTTCAAAAGAAGAGTTGTTTGGCGATAAAGAGGTTCCTTATGAAAATTATAGATTTTTATATAATTATATTTTTGAAAATTATTCTTATGAAGATATATTAGAACTATTAAAGGCTAATGATTTGGTTATGGAAAAAATACATGATAATTTTAATTTTAGTAAAAGTATTTAATTTGAATATTAGATACTTTTTTTTCATATAATATAATGTATTGACTATTAGTCATTTTAGTGATATTATTATGCGTAGAGGTGAAATATATGAAAAAAATGGCTGATTTAATTTGTAAACATAAAATATTTATAGTTATAGTAGCTATTTTACTGTTAATTCCAGCTGCGATTGGAATGTACAAAACAAAAGTAAATTATAATATTTTAGTTTATTTACCTGATGATATTGAAACATTAAAAGGCCAAAATATACTTACTTCTGATTTTAATATGGGAGCATTTTCTGTTACTGTAGTAGATAAGATGCCAGCTAAAGATATATTGAAATTAGAGGATAAAATAAAGAATGTAAAGGGAGTAGATAAGGTTATTGGTATAAATGATATAACGGGAACAACTATTCCATTAGATTTTTTACCAGAAGATGTTGTAAATAAAGTTTCAAAGAAAGATTCGAGTTTATTACTTATTACTTTTAAAAAGTCAACTAGTGATGATAGTACGCTTGAGGCTGTAGATGAGATTAGATCTATTACTGAAGATAAGGCACAAGTTGGTGGTATGAGTGCGATGGTGCTTGATACACAAGAATTATTTAATAGTGAAATGGCTTTATATGTTGCAATTGCTGTAGTTCTTTGTATTATAGTACTTATGATATTTTTAGATTCATATATAGTACCATTTTTGCTTCTTGCCAATATTGGAGTTGCAATATTATTTAATATGGGAACAAATATATTTCTTGGTGATATTAGTTATATTACAAAAGCTATATCATCAGTTTTACAACTTGGTGTAACTACTGATTTTTCGATATTCTTATATCATAAATATGAAGCAGCAAAAAAGAAATATAAAGATAAAAGTAGTGCGATGAGTCATGCTATTGTTGATACATTAACATCAGTATTTGGTAGTTCATTAACAACTATTGCAGGTTTTTTAGCACTTTGTACAATGAAGTTAACATTAGGCATGGATATAGGTATTGTAATGGCTAAAGGTGTATTGTTTGGACTTTTATGTGTTATTACTTTATTTCCTGCACTTTTACTTGTTTTTGATAAATATATTGATAAAACTACACATAAGGTTATAACTCCAAAATTTACATTGATAAAAAAATTTGTACTTAACCATTATATTATAGTATTTATAGTGTTTATTATATTACTTGTACCATTTTATATATTTCAAACAAAGACAAATGTTTACTATAAATTAGATGAATCTATACCAGATAGTTATGGCTTTAAAAAAGCAACTAAAAAATTAAAAGAAGATTATGGTATTGTATCTCAAACTATGATATTAGCATCATCAGATATTGAAAATTATAAGTTAAATAATATGGTTGATGATATTGAAAAATTAGATGGTGTTGATTTAGTACTAAGTCCAAGTAAATTAAGTAAATTAGGTATTAGTGAAGATATATTAAGTAGTGATATAAAAAGAATATATCAATCTAAAGATTACAAGTTAATTCTTGTAAATTCAAGTTATGATATTGCAACAACTAAGCTAAATAATCAAATAGAAAAGATTAATAAGATAGTTGATAAATATGATAAAAAAGCTATTGTAGCTGGTGAAGGACCACTTATGAGAGATTTAGTATCAATAACTGATCAAGATTTTCATAATGTAAATTATACATCGATTGCTGTAATATTTATTTTAATGCTTATTGTAACTAAATCTATATCTCTTCCTGTTTTACTTGTTACTGCAATAGAATTTGCAATATTTGTAAATATGGGAATTCCATATTTAATGGGAAGTAAAATACCTTTTATTGCTTCTGTTGTAATAGGGACAATTCAATTAGGAGCAACAATAGATTATGCAATACTTATGACTACAAAATACTTAGAAGAAAGAAAAAAAGGTAATTCAAGAAAGAATTCTGTTAGTGTTGCATTAGATAATTCGGTAAGTTCAATATTTGTAAGTGGTATGTGCTTCTTTGCTGCGACTATTGGCGTTGGTATAGTATCTAAAATAGATATGATCGGAACACTTTGTACGCTTATATCACGTGGGGCTATAATTAGTATGATAGTTGTAATTTGTGTATTACCATCTATATTACTAATATTTGATAGATTAATTATAAAAACAAGTTTAGGTTTTAAAGGAGGTAAAAATATGAAAAAGAAATTAGCTATTATTATTTTTAGTTTAATACTTATAAATCCATATTTTGTTAAGGCTTTAAGCAAGGAAGAGTCTGTTTACACAAAAATGTCTAGTAGTGGTAAGGTAAAAAGTGTACTTGTAGTAGAACATTTAATTAATGATGATAAGTTAGATGAAATTAATGATATAACAAGTTTAACTGATATAAAGAATTTAAATGGAAGTGAATCATTTAGCCTAAATGGTAAGAATATTAATTGGAAAGCTAATGGTAATGATATATATTATCAAGGAAAGAAAAGTGATAATTTACCTATATCTTTAAATGTTAGTTATAAATTAGATGGTAATTTAGTTAAAGCAAAAGATATTAAAAATAAAAAAGGACATGTAGAAATTACTATTAATTATAAAAATAATTTAAAGCATGAGATTAACGGTAATACATTATATACACCATTTGTAGTAATTAGTGAGTTGAATTTAGATGGTAAATATAATAAAAATATAAAAGTAAGTAATGGTAAAATTATAAATAATGGTACTACAAATATGGTAGTTGCAATTGCATCTCCAGGAATTAATGAATCACTTAATATTGATGATATTAATTTAAGTGAAGTAAAAATAGAGTATGATACAACTAAATTTAATAAAGAAGCTATTTATGTTGTTGCAACATCAAAGGTTCTAGATAATAATGATTTATCTAAATTTGGTAATATTTCAAGTATTAAAGAAGATATTAATTCACTTTCTTCTGCAGCTGATATGTTAGTAAATGGAGCAAATGAATTAAATAATGGTGTAGATAAGTTAAAAAATGGTGCAGTAGAACTTAATAATGGAATTAATACTGTATTTGATGGAACAAATAAAATAAAAAATGCAATCGATGAATCTGTTATTAACCTTGAAAATGATAATAGTGAAGCACTAGATGCTGATACTATCAATATGATTAAAAACCAAGCTGTTACATCAGCTGAGTTATCAAGTGATGTTTTAGATCAAATTGGTAAACAAGCGATTGAAGGATTAAAGAATGATGAATCATATAATCAAATGAATGAGATAGTAACTACTGTTGATTCAAATGAACAACTATTATATATGTGTACTAATCAAGAGACCATAGTGGATGAGTATAAGCAAATTTGTTCTTTATATAATACTTATAAACCAGTAGTTACTGCACTAGAGAAAACTGCATATAATGTTGCTGTTTCAACAGCTTCTAATATTGCTAAAAGTGTTGCTTTTAATGTATCAGAATCTGTTGCAACATCTGTTGCAAACAGTGTAAAAAGTAAGGCCTCAGAAAAAACAATAAAATCATTAAATGAATTATCAAAAAATATAGGTCTATTATCAGATGGTATGAGTAAACTTAGTGATGGATCATTACAACTTGTAAATGGTATAGATACTTTAAAAATTGGTACAAATAAAATGTATAACGGTACAAAGACATTTAACGATACAGGAATAAAAAAATTGTCTTCATTTGTTAATACAAATTTAGTTAGTAAAGTAGATACTGTTAATAGTTTAATTAAACTAAGTAATGAATATCAATCATATAGTGGCAAAGATGATAGTATTAGTGGTACTACTAAATTTATTATGGTAATTAAGTAAAAATGTTAGTTGCATTTTTACTTTTTTTATTCTATAATTTTTATATAAATAATAAGGGATGATTTTTTTATGGAAAAATTAGACAAAAAATTTAATAAAATTTCAAAGAAAAAGTTTAATATATATGCATTTATATTTGGACATTTATATATGTATTACTGCAGGATGTTTTTATATGGTTTTCTTGCCTTAATCATAGAATTATTTGTATTGCTCATTTCATATTCTGAATTTATATTTGTTATAATTTTATTATTTCATATTTTATATGGTTTTTTTACTAATAAAATTTATAACTATTTTGTAACTAAGAAATTAATGGATAATAATAAGCCATTATTTAATATATATATACTTAGAATTCTTGCAATCATATATATTATCTTTTTTGTGGTAATAGATATTTCGATAATATTGAATGATATAGAGTATAGAAGTTATATTTATTATGATAGTAGTGTTAATATAAATGATGAATATGAAATGACTATTCCTAATAATTTTCAAAAAGAAGATAGTTATTATTTTAATTATATAAATTATTCTGATATAGATGATATGCATCTTAGTGCATGCGAGTTTTCATTTTATAAAGTAAAAAACTATAATAATATAAAAAAAATTGTTAAGCAGTTAAAAAAAGAGAATAAATATTATAATAATTCTAATTTGAGAAGTAAAACAATAAATTCAATAAAATGGAGTTATTTTATTTCACAAAGTGACTATAGAGATATTTATTACTATATTACTTACAATAATGGTATATATTTGTTTACATATAATATTTCAAAAGATTATGAAGATAAATATGTAGAATGCATAAAAGATTATAGTGCTGTTATTAATTCTATAAAAGTCAAACATTAAGTTTGATTTTTTTGATATTTGTGTTATAATACCACTTGCGCAAAAAAAGGAGGGTTTATGAACGATAGAAGATTATTAGAATTAATGCTTGATTATGGTAGAATCGTTTATGGAATGGCATATATTAGTTTATGTTCTAAAAATATAATACCAAATTATGAAAACTTAAAAAATGAAATTGATATTATTATTCAATACAATGAAAAAGCAAAACAATTTTAAAAGGTATTGCTGTTTTTTTTTAAATAAAGTACAATATAAATAGAGGGAATGTTATGAACTTTGATAAAGATGCAGAAGAATATTTACATAATTTATATCATAATAATATTATGTTACATAAAAATTTTTTAATAAGTTTAATCTCTAAAAGCAATTATGATTTATTGCAAGTTTTAATTTCCCCTAAAGATATAAAGCAACTTACAATAGCTAAATCAGTTATTACATATATTGATGATAAATTTGATTTACAGAAAGTGGCTAATAATTGTAATAATTTAAATTTTGAATTAAATAATAGTAATCTTATAAAAGTTATATTAAGAATGTATTATGAAGATAATAATGATATTAAAGAATTTACATCTGATGCAAAAATATTATCTAATATATTGTTTGAAAATATATTAGTTTATTATAATAATGATTTAAAATTAAAATATATAAATATGCTTAATAATATAACTGGAGATGATATTAAGTTAGATTATATGAATGTTATTTGTTTAACAGTATCTAAACTAGAGGGTTATTTATTAAACGAATTTCAGTGTGTTAATTTTAATGATTTTTCTAAAGAATTTCATAAAAATTATACTGAGAAAATTAAGGTGTTATTAAAGTAATAGCACTTTTTTTTATAATAAATTGACATATAATATATATTTGTTATAATACCAATTGGTGTTTTTTTATGTTGAGTGCGGTTAATAAAGTTCAAATTATGGGCCAAATTAATAAATATAGTTTAGAACAATTACAAAGTGGAAATATAATACATAAAGATGCTAATAGTATGAAGTATTTTGATTTGTTTGAATATTTAGAAAGCGAATTAGAAAATAGAATTAATAAACCAAGAAACAAATCAGTGAAGATTATTTCTAAGCTAATATATAGTTTAATTGCTACAATAGATGCATCATATACTGTAAATAATGAAATTTTATTTACTGATGAATTATATGAAAAAACTTTAAATTTAAAAAAAATTTATCAAGAAAATATTAAAAATGTAGATGAATATGATATTGTTATGTTTGATAATTTATATGATAAAATGGCTAAAATAGAAATAACAAAATTTAATTCATCTGAAAATAAAAATGATACTGTTGAAGATATTGAAAATTCTGATGGAAATGATTTAAAGACTAAAATAGATGAATATAAAAATAAAATAAAGATTTTAAAAAAAGAAAAAAAAAAATTAAATAGTAAAATTAATAGTTTAAATAATATTATTGATGAATCAATAAAAAAAGAAGAACTAGAATTATATAAAACACAATTAAAAGAATTAGAAGAAAAAAATGAAGAGTTAAATATTACTATTTGTAAGTTAGAATTTGATAATTCTAGACTTAATAATGATAATAAAAAGCTTAAATATACTATAAGTGAAGAGAAGAAATTCTATGATGAGGAATATAATATATTAAAGAAAAAGTTAGATTCTGCTACAATAGATGCTCAAAAATATAATGAATATATAACAAATAGTGAAATAAATACAGAGATTGATAGATTAGTTTTAGAAAATATAGTTGAAACAAAGCAAAATATTAGTGAAATATTTTCTGTATTACATTTTTTATATCCAAATATAACTAAAGAAACCATATTTGATTCGTTAAAAAGACTTAGAAATAATTATTCAATATCACAAAATAGTATATATGATTATGAAAAATCATATGGAATAGGTCTTAATTATTTTGATAATTATTCAATAGATAAAATAGGTGATGTATTAGATATTATTGTTATATCTGATATGCATATTAATGATGATATTGAATCATCGCTATATAATTTGAATTTAATATATGAGTACGCTAAAAGAAATGGTATTAAAATTATCGTAAATTTAGGAGATTTTATTGATGGGCATTTTACAAACTATAATAATAAATTAGATCAATTTAAATATAATGATGAATTGATTAGTAAAATAATTGAAAGTTTACCAAAGGATGCTAGTATTATTAATTTATTATTAGGTGGTAATCATGATAGGCTTGTAATGAGTCAAGGAATTGATATTGTAAATAGAGTAGCAAGCGAAAGAATGGATTATGCTAGTCTTAATTATGATCATTCATTTTTAAATATAGGAAATAGTACATTAGGATTACATCACGTAAATAAAAGATATACAGATGATTTTATAAAAAATACAAGTTGTGATAATAGTCTTGTAAATAGTCATTTAGAAAGTTATTATGATAGAAAAAAAGTACAAAAAAGTAATATATATCTCGACTTGTTAGGACATTATCATATTTCAAAATTTTCTTCAATAGGTTCTTATATAACCATACCATCATTAAATAATGATCATATTCAAAATGGTGCTTGGAGATTAAGATTTTTCTTTGATGGTTATAAAAATATTATAGAGACTGTAATGATTCCTTTAATTGTAGAAAATAAAGTATTATCTTCATCATCATTCAATTATCAAAAAGTAAAGTAATTTTACTTTTTTTGTTTACATTGATAGTGTTGATTATAACATTTAAATATGGTAAAATTAAATAGAAAAGTGGTGATTAGATGGAAAAGTATGTCCCTGATTTATATCAGAAAAACATGTACTCAATTAAATATGAAAATTTGGTACGTAGAGGAATTAAATTTTTAGTTTTTGATCTTGATAATACTATCGCACTAATTACTGAAAGACATGCAAGTGAAGAAGCGTTAAAGCTATTTACAGAGCTTAAGAAAAAGAAATTTAAAATAATGATAGCATCTAATAGTTTGGCTGCAAGGGTTAAAGTATTTGCTAAAGAATTAGGAATTGATTATATGAGTAATTGTAGAAAGCCAAAAGCTCCAGATTTAGAAAAATATATTTTAGCATCTGGATATAAATTGTCTGAAATTGCAATTATAGGAGATTCTATGTTAGATGATGTTGTTTGTGGAAATAGAATTGGTATTACAACTATTTTGACAGATCAACTTGGAAAAAAGGAATTTTTGCCTGCTTATTTTAAAAGAAAAAAAGAAAGAAAGATTCAAAAGAAACTTAGAGATCATAATCTTTTTACTAAAGGAAGATATTATGAATAAATGTTTAGGATGTGGTTGTGAAACTAAAAGAGATTTATTATGTGATAGATGCTTTAGAATAAAGAATTATAATGATTATCAAAAAATTGATATTGATGAAAATAAAATAAATGATATATTAAGCAATATAAAGAAAGAAGATACAGTTGTTTTAATAGTAGATCTACTTAATATTCCAAGTAATTTTGATATAATAAATAGAAGTATTAAAAATGATATTATTCTAGTTTTAAATAAATATGATTTGATGCCAACAAATAATGAAACAAAATATCAAGATTATTTTAATAAATATAATTTGAATATTATAAAAACATTTTGTATTAGTTGTAAAAAAAATTATAATGTTGATGAATTTTATAATTTTATTTGTTCTAATTGTAGTAATAAAATATATTTTATTGGATATACAAACTCAGGGAAAAGTAGTTTAATTAATAAATTAATATATAACTATTCATCTTTTGATACTTTAATAACAACAAGTCCTCTTTTTAATACAACATTAGATGCTATTGAAATTAAGATAAATGATATAACACTCATTGATACTCCTGGATTAATAAATAATCAAGTTAATAATTTGGATAGTAGTATTTTAAAGAAGATTGCTAAGAGTAGTAAAATTAAACCAATAACATATCAAATAAAAGGGAAACAATATATTAATATAGAAGATATTATAGAAATAGAAGTTATTAATAATGATATTACTTTATATTTTCCAAATAGTTTTGATATAGAAAGAAAATATAAGGAAAATAAAATGTTTGGAAAATTAAAAATTGTTAATTATAATATAGTATCTAAAAGTGATATTGTTTTATCGGGTTTAGGTTTTTTAAAGGTAAATAAACCAGGAGAAATAAAATTAAAAATAAAAGAAGATATATATTGTTTTGTTAGAGATAATTTAATATAGGAGGATATATGAAAAAGGGAAATGTGATATTGATTGTTAGTTGTATTTTGATAGTCACTGTGGGTATTATTTTAATGCCTACTTTATATAAAGTAATAACTAATAATATGCTTAAAGGTAAAACAATAGATGTTATTGAGAATAAAAAGAATAAAACAAAAAAAGAAGTAGATAAACTTACTATAGAAAGTGAAGCTTTAAAAGAGTTGGTTTATCCTGTTATGCATAATGATTTAAGTAATACAGATACATATTATAAGTTAGATAAAATATCTGTTTCTGATTTTACAAATAATGATATATTATATAATGCATTTTTACAAATTTATAATGGTTATTTAGTTAATAATGGTCGTAATGTATCTTTTAATAGTAGTTATTTAGAGTCAAGAATTCAAAATATATTTGGGCCTAAAACAGGATATAATTTAGTTGATTTTACTGTTCCTAGTGGTGCAAATAGTATTTATTTTGGTACTTTTAAATATGATGCTAGTACAAAACAATATATATATTATCCAGCTAATAATAATAGTGGAGTAATATATACAGATATCAAGAAAATATATGATGTCAATAATCCTGATGAAAATACTATTAATACTTTATTTAATGTTGCATTTGTAAAAATTAATAATGGAAGTTATACTATGTATAAAGATTATTCATATTCAGATGAAATAAGTAGTGGTAGTTTTAATAATATAGAAGATTTAGAAAATATGTTAGAAAACTTAGATACTAAGAAGTATCAATATACATTTAGGAAAGATACATGCAATTATGATTCATATTGCTTTTATGGAGGTAAATGGTTAAATGAATAGATTACAAGGCTATGGAGATAATGGTTATAATTATAGAAGAGCTGCAATTGAAAGAAATAATTCTAGTAGATTAAAATGGATGATGAGTGAAGCAAAAAAGAGTGCAGAGATTAGAGAAAAAAATGAGGGGAAAGAAAATAATAGTTTTAGTACGATAGATAGTGAAAATACAAATAATACTAGTGATTTAACTAATACTACTAAACCTATAGATTCTAAGAATGAAGATAAGATGTTTAGACCTAATGAAGTTAATAGGTTTTCTAGGGGGAATAGTTTTTTTAAAAATAATTAAAAATGTAAATTAAATACATTTTTAATTTTTTAATTTACATAAAAATTGAGATTTGTTATAATATTCATCGAGGGATGTTATATGGATAAAATAATAATAAAAGGTGCTAGAGAAAATAATTTAAAGAATATTGATTTAGAGTTACCTAAGAATAAATTAATAGTAATGACTGGAGTATCTGGAAGTGGTAAAAGTTCTCTTGCTTTTGATACTATATATGCTGAAGGAAAAAGAAGATATATTGATTCGCTTAGTGCTTATGCTAGGCAATTTTTAGGTGGTACTGATAAGCCTAAAGTTGATAGTATTGAAGGATTATCTCCAAGTATTTCGATAGATCAAAAAACTACAAATAATAATCCTAGAAGTACAGTGGGTACTGTTACTGAAATATATGATTATTTAAGACTTTTATTTGCTAGAATAGGTGTTCCATATTGTCCAAATCATCATAAACCAATAACTTCACAGAGCATTGAAGAGATGACAAAGCAAATAGAAAAATTAGAAATAGGGACTAAAATTAGAGTTTTGGCGCCTATAATTCATGGGGAAAAAGGCACACATAAAGATTTATTATCTAATTTAGTAAAAGATGGATATATAAGAGCTAGAGTAGATGGGGAAGATTTTGATCTTACAGAAAAAATAGAGTTATCAAAAACTAAAAAGCATGATATAGATGTAGTTATAGATAGACTAAAAATAAAAGAAGATATTCATAGTAGATTATATGAAGCAATAGAATTAGCTAGTAAACTTGCTAAAGGCAAAGTCGTTATTGATGTTGTTGGTGATAAAGAAATTGTAATGAGTGAAAAATATGCATGTCCTTTATGTGATTTTTCACTTCCTGAAATTGAACCAAGAATGTTTTCTTTTAATGCGCCTTATGGGGCATGTAAAACCTGTAATGGTTTAGGTGTTAAACAAAAATTATCAGAAGATTTAATAATTCCAGATAAAAGTTTAAGTATTAATCAAAAAGGAATAGTAGTTTTAAATCTAGATAATAATACGTTAAGTACGCAAGTTAAAGCAGTAAGTGAGCGTTATGATATTGATCTTGATATGCCAATTAAGGATATGCCTCGTGAAAAGTTAGATATTATATTATATGGTTCTAGTGATATACTTGAGTTTAATTATGTATCATCATCTGGTAATACAAGGACAACTAGAGATTTTTATGAGGGAATAATTAATAATTTAGAGAGAAGATATATAGAGACAAAAAGTGGATGGATTAGGGATTGGATAGGACAATTTATGGTTGATATGGAATGTCCTACTTGTTCAGGAGCTAGATTAGATTCATCGGTTTTAACTGTATTAATTAATGGTAAAAATATATTTGAAGTTACTAATATGTCGATAGGGGATTTAAAAAAATTTTTAAGTAACTTAAAACTAAATGAAGAACAAATAGAAATTGCTGATTTAATATTAAAAGAAATAATATCTAGGTTAACCTTTTTAATAAATGTTGGGTTAGAATATTTAACTTTAAGTAGAAAAGCAGGAACACTATCTGGAGGAGAAGCTAGTAGAATAAGACTCGCAACTCAAATAGGATCAAGACTTACGGGAGTACTATATGTTTTGGATGAACCTAGTATAGGGTTACATCAAAGGGACAATAATAGATTGATAAAATCTCTTTTGGATATGAGAGATTTAGGAAATACATTAGTTGTAGTAGAACATGACACTGATACAATGCTAGCGGCTGATTATTTAGTTGATATTGGCCCATTTGCAGGAGTTAATGGTGGTTTAGTTGTTGCTAAAGGTACTCCTAAAGAAGTAATAGATAATGAAAATAGTTTAACTGGAAAATATTTAAAGGGAGATCTTAAAATAGAAGTGCCTAAAAAAAGAAGAAAAGGAAATAAAATGTATTTAGAATTAAAGGGTGCTTGTGAAAATAATTTAAAAAATATAAATGTAAAGATACCTCTTGGTAAAATGGTTTGTATAACAGGTGTATCAGGTTCAGGGAAATCTACTTTAATTAATGAAATATTATATAAAGTGGTTAGAAATAATTTATATAAAGTTAAAGAAAAACCTGGTAAATATAAAAGTGTTAAGGGACTTGAAAATATTGATAAGGTAATAGATATTTCACAAGAACCAATAGGTAGAACTCCAAGGTCTAATCCTGCTACATATGTAGGAGTATTTGATGATATTAGAGAAGTATTTACAAATACTAAAGAGGCTAAAGCTAGAGGATATGATAAGAGTAGATTTTCATTTAATGTTAAAGGTGGAAGGTGTGAAGCATGTTGGGGAGATGGTGTAAAAAAGATTGAAATGCATTTCTTACCAGATGTTTATGTACCTTGTAGTGTTTGTGGAGGTACTAGATATAATTCTGAAACATTACAAATAAAATTCAAAGATAAAAATATATATGATGTTCTTGAAATGACAGTAGAGGAGGCATTAGACTTTTTTAAGAATGTTCCTAAAGTAAAAAATAAATTACAGGTATTAATGGATGTTGGACTTTCTTATGTAAAATTAGGTCAAAGTGCTCCAACACTTTCTGGAGGAGAAGCAGCACGAGTAAAACTTGCTAAAGAATTGCAGAAAAAGCCTACTGGTAAATCATTATTCATTTTAGATGAACCAACAACGGGATTGCATATTCACGATATAAAAAAATTACTTGTTATTCTTAATAGAATAGTAGATAATGGAGATACTGTATTAATTATTGAACATAATCTTGATGTAATTAAAGTTGCTGATTATATTATTGATTTAGGTCCTGAAGGAGGAGTTAATGGAGGAACGATAATTGCTAAAGGTACTCCTGAGGAGGTTAGTAAGGTAGAAAATAGTTACACAGGTCAATTCTTAAAAAATATGTTATAAAAAAAGTAAGAATTTCTTACTTTTTTTTGTATCTTTTATTTTCTAACATTTTATTTAACGTATTTGTCATACCGTTTTGTAATTCTTCTAATTGTTTAATCTTTTCAAAATCAATATTATTTTCATCTTCATAGTTTAGATTATCATTAAATTCTATTATTTCTTCTTTATTAGTATTATCTTCATTAGAAATTGATTCATCAATGATTTCATTTTTATTTAATTCATCTAATGCTTTTGAAGTTGAATCATCAATATCAAAACTGTCATTAGTTAATTCTTCACTATTAAAATAAGAATCTTCATTTATTTCTTCTGTAGGAGTAAAGGATTCAAGTTCTTCATTATCATTGTTATCATTTAATATTGAATCTTCATCAATTTTATCTATAAAATTTTCATCGTTATCTAATGAATCCATATCATTATCATCATCTATATCATCATCTTGCTCTTCAACATCATCATCATCTTCATTATTATCTATTGAATCAATTACAACATCATTAGTCTCAGGAATAATAAATTCTCCTTCTTCAATTTCTTCAATATCATCAGTATTATCAATACTATTTTCCTCATTAGTGTCATCATTTAACATTTCTTCAAGCAGAGAATTATCTTCTCTAGTAAGTTCACTATCGATAATTGCTTCATCTAAATTAAAGTTAGAATTATTTTCTTTATCAAGTTCTATTAATCTTAAAATTTCTTCAATTGTAGTGTCTCCTCTAACGACTTTTATCATACCATCTTGAAGTAATGTAATAACATTTCTATCATATACTAATTTTCTTAGTTGATCTTTTCTAGTATTCATACTTAGTGCATCTTTTATTTCTTGAGTAATTTTTAATACTTCTTGTAATGCAGTTCTACCTTTATAACCTTTATTACATTTATCGCAACCCACCGCTTCATATATTTCATCAACATCTTTATTTAATGTTCTTTTTATAATTTCTTTTTCATATTCAGTAGTTTTTCTTTTTCTTTTACAATGAGGACATAATTTTCTTGCAAGTTTTTGCGATACTATTCCAGTTAATGCATCTGCTAGTAGATATTTTTCTACATCCATATCCATTAATCTTTCAATTGTTGATAGTGAATCATTGGTATGAACTGTAGATAATACTAAATGTCCAGTAATACTTGCTCTAATTGCTATTGCGGCTGTTTCACTATCTCTTATTTCTCCTATCATTATTATGTTAGGGTCTTGTCTTAATATTGATCTTAATGCAGATGCAAATGTAAGCCCAATTTCAGGATTTACTTGAATTTGGTTAATTCCTTCAATATCCATTTCTATTGGATCCTCAATTGTCATTATGTTTGTTGTTGATGTATTTAATCTCTGTAACATTGAATACACAGTTGTAGTTTTACCGGTACCAGTTGCACCTGTAACAAGGATTATGCCGTTTGGCTCATTAATCATTTCAACAATTTTTTTGTAATTGTAACTAGAAAAACCTAATTTATCAAGACCACTTAAACTTAAACTATAATCAAGAATACGAATAACAATTTTTTCACCTTTATTAGTGTTTATAGATGCTACACGTAAATCAAGTTCAATATTCTCAATAATACCTTCTATTGATCCATCCTGTGGCAATCTTGATTCAGTTATATTCATACCTGATATAATTTTAATTCTAGTTATTAAGTTTTTTTCATATTCTTTTGGAACAGTTGCATAATCAATTAAATCCCCATCAATACGTATTCTTATTTGCAATAGGTCATCCTTTGGATCAAAATGAATATCAGATGCTCCTTTTTTAACTGCGTCAACAAGTATTTCATTTACAATATCTACTACTGGTCTTTTTTCAAAATCAAATATTTTTATCATTTTATCACCTTTTTACTCTCTTATACTAGATTTTAATTCAAATATATTATATAATATAAATGTTAATAATGCAAGATAGGAATGATATTAATGAAAAAAAATTCAAAAGCATTTGCTTTAGTAGAGACACTTATTGTATCTACAATTATTGCATCCATTCTAATATATATGTTTGTTCAGTTTAATAAACTTGATGAAAATTATAATGAATCTTTTAGATATAACGATGTTGATGATTTATATAAATTAGATAGTATTAAAGAATACATTAATTCATTAGATAATGAATCTATTATTAATATTGGCAGTAAAATTAATAATGATGATATGATTGTTATGAATAAAAATGATGATACTTATACTAATATTGAATATTTAGATAATCAAATAGATTTACTTGCTAATTTAGATATTAAAACACTAATACTTACTAAAGCAGATATAAATAATGTAGATACATCAAATTTGTCTAAGACATTAAAAAACATGATTAAAAAAATAGATAATAAAAGCGATAACTATAGAATAATAGCTGAGTTTAATAATGGTGAGTGTGCGACTATAACTTTTGATATGGAGACATTATGAGTAAAAAAGGATTTACAGTAATTGAAATATTAGCTTCATTTTCTATTGCCCTTACAATCCTTATAGTTTTATTTAATGTAGTAATTATTATGAAAGATAATCTAGGTAAAGTAAACGCAATGACTAATACTTTAGTAGAAAAAGATAATTTATCTTATAATATAAATAAAAAATTAAGAGAAAAAGGCCTTGCTAGTCTTACAGTGTGTAGTGAAGGGGATAAGTGTTATTTATTTACATATAATGATTCAACTAGTGACAAGTTAGTATATAGTAATGCTGATAAGACTATAACATTTAATAACTATACATTCGATATAACGGATGATATGATAGTAGAGGCACCAATTATCACAGAACATTACGATACCATGTCTAGTACATCATACAATGGATATTTTATTTTAAATATACCTATAACAGTAGATAATAAGGATTATTCTATTAAGTTAGTTAAACATTTTAATACGGATAGTACGATTGTGGATGTTGGTAATTATTGGGATAATCAAAATAATAAATATACAATGGTTAATTATTTAGAGAGTACTGGTACACAGTATGTTAATACTCAATACTATGTTAAATCTAATACTAGAGTAGAAATGAATATGCAGTTAATTTATACTGATAGAGATCAAAAATTTTTAGGTTCTTACGGTGGCGGTGGACTATGTTTAGGTACATATGCTTCTAAATGGCGATTTGGAAGTAATACTTGGAATAAAAACGAAGGTGTTGTTACACTAGATAAAACATATATAACAATTGAAGGCAACACTTTTACATTTAATGATGAAGTTTATACTTTATCAGGAACTAATAGAATTTCTGACAATAATTTATATCCTGTTTTAGTTTTTGGTATTGCTTATGCTGGTTCAGCTTATCAAAAGGATAGTATAAAATTGTATGATTTAAAATTATATGATTCTGATACTCTAGTACGTGACTTTGTTCCTGTTATAGACTCATCTAGTAGGCCTTGTTTATTTGATAAGGTGGGAAAAGAGTGCTACTACAATCAAGGTACAGGAGAGTTCCTTTGGGGATAGTAAGGAAAATGAATTAAATGAAATATAAATTTAAGGGAGAATGATAAAAATGAATAAGAAAGGATTTACAGTAATTGAAATATTAGCTTCATTTTCTATTGCCCTTACAATCCTTATAGTTTTATTTAATGTAGTAATTATTATGAAAGATAATCTAGGTAAAGTAAACGCAATGACTAATACTTTAGTGGAAAAAGATAATTTATCTTATAATATAAATAAAAGATTAAAAGAAAAAGAACTTGCTAGTCTTACAGTGTGTGAAGACGGCGATAAGTGTTATTTATTTACATATAGTGACTCAACTAGTGATAAATTAGTTTATAGTGCTACTGATAAGTCTATAACATTTAATAATTATACATTTAATATTACTGATGGTATGAAAGTAGAATCACCTAATATTACAGAACATTATGATACCATGTCTAGTACAAAGTATAATGGTTATTTTATATTAAATATACCAATCACAGTAGATGGTAAGGATTATTCTATTAAGGTTAATAAGCATTTTAATGCGGATAGTTTAATGATAGATATACCAAAATATATATATGATGAAGAAGGTAATAGATATACTATAGTTGAGTATTTAGAAAGTACTGGAACACAGTATATTGACGTACAATTCATACCTAATCAAGATACTAAAGTTGAAATGAATTTTACAACAACAAGTGGGAGAACAGAGGGGTATTTTGGTTCTCGAGTTAATTATAATGTTAGTACATATAGTTTTATACAAGATTACAATAAATTTCGTAGTGATTATGATGATGACTGGTATCAGTCAACAAGTTCCATCATAAACGATTTGGTTGGTTATCCAAATTTTCTGATTATTAAAGATAAAAATAAAACTACAATAAATAATAATATAGTTATTTTGAATGGTTATGGTTATTTTAGTAGCCAGAACAGTTTATATATTTTTTCTGTAAATAATAATGGTGTTGCAAAATTATATAGTAAAATGAAATTATATTGGTTTAAAGTATATGATTCTGATACTCTAGTCCGTGACTTTGTCCCTGTTATAGATTCATCAAATAGACCTTGTTTGTTTGATAAAGTTAGTAAGGAATGCTATTACAATCAAGGCACAGGAGAGTTCTTATACGGATAATTATTAATATCATTAAAGGTAAGTATTATGCTTATCTTTTTATATAATATTAGTTATAATATATAAAATACAAACGATAATACTAGAGATTAATCCTTGTAGTATTCTTGCTTCTAAATAGGGTAAATACCTTATTTTTTTATTATCTATTATACTGAATACTTGAGCATGTATACTAATACCACCAAATGATATAAAAAAGGTAGATATTATTATTTTATGTATAACTTTAATATTAGAAATACTTAGATATTTTAAACCACTAGTCATTTCTAATATTCCATATAAAATAGGATTAAAATTAAAATATGAGTTAATTATACTTAATACAACAAGACAGCATGTAATTGTTCCAAATACTATAAATAATGTATCTATAGTATCTTTAATCGCACTTTTTAATACTGTAATAAAGTTTTTAGGTGGAGTATTAAATGAAATAGTGATTTTATCTTTAGGAATGTTTTTATCTCTTGTAAATATACCTATTATAATATTTGCTAGGTAATGACTTACTAAAATTAAGTATCCATATAATTTATTATTTAAAAAAACTGTACCAACAGTTCCAATTATAAATATAGGGTTTACAAAATGTGAAAATAATAAAACTTTATTAGCATCATCAATAGTAATTTTATTATTATTTAAAAGTTGGATTATATATTTTGAATTAGCAGGGGATCCTGATAACATGCTAAGAATTATTATATATGCACAGTTGCTATTTAAATGAAATAAATATTTCATAATTGGATGCATTATTTTAGATATAATTTCTATAAAACCATAATTAGATAAAATTGTAGATAGTATTAAAAAAGGCAACATTGAAGGAAGAAGATTATTTATACATATATCAACAGCTAGATTTACATTAATTATTACTTTATCTGCAAATATCAACATAGATATTAATAGTAAAGTTAGTATTATTAATGGAATTAATTTTTTTATATATTTCATCAATTAATATTATTCTATAGTTTAAATTTTATTAAATTTTCTTGTAAATAGTTTATAAATATAATATAATACCTCATTAAAGAGGGATAAAATGGATGATTTAAAATTAATAAAGAAAAAATATGGTGAAGAGATGATGCATCTATGTAGAAAGTTATTTCCAACTATATTAGAAGAAGAAGGAAAATTGATTAGTATATTAGATTCTATATTTGGTCACCCTAAATATTTGTATGATGATATTAAAAATGATACCAAAAAGTTTAAGGATTTTATTTATTATATATATGGATCTACTACTGAAAAGAAAGTAATTGATAAAACTCCGTTTGAGCTTTTAGATGAAGCAGGTTATACACTTTATGAGTGCAAAGACGAAAGTGATATTTCTGAGTTTAAAAAATATTATAGAAAAGATGAAGAACTATGTACCTTTAATGATGATAGATTAAAAACTAATTATGTGTTTTTTGCAGTTAAGAAAAATGTAGATGAGATAAGAAGAGAAAATTTCAATGATCCTAAAAGGGAAGATGAATATGGAACATCTGTTATCAGTATTCAATTTACTAGAGGAAGAGTAAATACGCTATCAATTAAGAATAGATATAATCATACTGTTACAAATCCAGATTGTACATTTAA
>CAMKQS010000014.1 GCA_946414975.1 uncultured Caryophanales bacterium
ATAAAATTGCAGCAGGAGAAGTAGTTGAAAGATGTGCATCAGTAGTTAAAGAACTAGTTGAAAATAGTATTGATGCTAATAGTACAGATATAAAAGTCGAACTAATTGAATCAGGAGTAAAGATGATTCGAGTAACTGATAATGGTAAAGGTATGGATAAAGAAGATGCTGTTAATTGTTTCTTGCGCCATGCAACAAGCAAGGTAAAAAACGAAGAGGATTTATTCCATATAAACACCTTAGGTTTTAGAGGAGAGGCATTAGCATCTATTGCTTCAGTATCAAAAGTAACACTTACAACTTGCGATAAAGATATTGGAACTATCGTAAATATCGAAGGTGGAAAAATAATATCTAAAAAACCAGGTGATTCTCGATTAGGAACAATAATTGAAGTAAATGACTTATTTTATAACACACCTGCAAGATTAAAATATTTAAAAAGTCTTTATACAGAACTTGCTCATATTACTGATTATATGAATAAATTATCTTTATCTCACCCTAATATTAGGTTTACACTCATAAATGACGGGAAAGTACTATTAAAAACAGATGGATCAGGCAATTTACTTAAAGTAATAAATAGTATATATGGTTCAAATATAAGTCGTAAAATGCTAAAAGTTGAAACTTCAAATAAAGATTATGAAATTGAAGGATATATTAGTTTGCCAGAAGTATATAGATCTAAAAATAATTGTATTATAACAATAGTTAACGGTAGAGTTGTAAAAAATATAAAATTAAATAGTGCAATTAATGAAGCATATCACTCATATAAACCAGATAATTATTATCCTGTTGTTGTTCTTTTAATTAACGTTGATACAACACTCGTTGATGTTAATATTCATCCTACAAAAATGGATGTTAAATTTTCTAAATTAAACGAATTAATAGAGCTTACAACCAACATGATTAAAGAAAAAATTAGCGTCAAAAATTTAGTACCTAATGTAAGTGAAGAAAAAAAAGAGATAAAGATAAATAAAATAGAATATAGTGATACAATAGATAGTAATACTAAAGAAGAAAAGAAATACAATATTTTCGAGCAAACTATCGATTTTGAAAATTATATTATAAATGACGATATAAAGGAAGTAGAAGATAGCGTTTTAGAAAAAACGGAAGAGAATTTAGAAAAACAGAATAGGCTTCCAATATTATATCCTGTCGGATTAGTATGGGGAACATATATTATTTGTCAAAATGAAATTGGTATGTATTTAATAGATCAGCATGCTGCAAAAGAACGTGTTAATTATGAAATATTTAAAGAAAAATTAGCAACCTCAAAAACAAAAATGACAATGCTAATGCCACTTACTTTAGAAATTCCAAATAATGAATATATAATATTACAAAAAAATATGGATATTTTATCTGATATGGGATTTACAATAGAGGAATTTGGTTTAAATACAATTATTGTAAAAGAACACCCAACATGGATTAAAGATAATATCAATGATACTATAAAAAGAATTATAGAAGCAGTTATTAATAGAGAAAAAGACTTTAATTTGCAACGCTTTAACGATCATCTAGCTGCTACGCTTGCTTGTAAAGCATCAATTAAAGCAAATACATCGATTACTATGGATGAAGCAAAAAATTTGATAGAAGATTTAAGAAATTGTGATAATCCGTTTAATTGCCCACATGGTAGACCTACAGTTATTACATATACTAAAGCAGATTTAGAAAAATTATTTAAACGAAGTGGCTTTTAATTAGAAACTAGTTTTACTAGTTTTTTATTTAAATTTTACTGTAAAAAATGTATAAAAACATGATATAATTAATTAGGAGAGTGCATATGAAAGTAATTATTAGTGCTGGGGGAACAGGAGGACATATATATCCTGCTTTAGCTATCATAAATAAAATTAAAGAAAAAGAACCAGATAGTAAATTTTTATATATAGGTACTCATAATCGTATGGAAAAAGATATAGTACCAAAATATGATATACCTTTTATTGGAATCGAGATGTATGGTTTTAATAGAAAAAATATTCTAAAAAATATAAAAACTATCAAATGTTTAATAAAGAGTAAAAGACAGTTAAAAAAAATAATAAAAGATTTTGATCCTGATATTGTTATTGGTGTTGGTGGTTATATAACATACCCTGTTATTACTACGGCTCATAAGCTTGGTTACAAAACATTTATACACGAGCAAAATAGCGTTGCAGGAAAAGCTAACCTAGCTATGAAAGATATTGTAGATTTAATTGGAGTATCATTAAAATCTTCAATTAATCAATTCCCTAAAAATAAGACTGTATTTACTGGAAATCCTTGTAGTGAAAATGCTTTGAAAACAAAAAAAATAACTAAAGAATCATTAGAATTTGATAAATCAAAAAAATTAGTTGTTTTTGTAATGGGGTCTTTAGGTGCATCAAATATTCATAATTTTATGAAAGAAAATATTAATAAATTCAGTGATAAAGAATATCAAATTTTATATATTACTGGAAAGAATAATTATGAAGATATAAAGGATATAAAACATTCCAGTAATATTAAAATATTACCATATCTTGATAATTTAGCAGGTCTTTTCAAAGATACGGATATATTAGTAACTCGCGCCGGAGCATCCACTTTAAGTGAAATAATTGCGCTTAAAGTTCCTTCTATATTAATCCCATCACCATTTGTACCAAATAATCATCAATATAAAAATGCCATAGATTTGGTTAATAATAACGCCGCACTCATGATAGAAGAAAAAGATTTAACTTTTGATAATTTAATAAATAGTATTAACAAAATATTAAAGGATAAAAAAATAGAATTAGAAATGAAAGAAAATTTAAAAAAAATGCAGGTAAATGATAGTGCAACTATAATTTATAATAGTATTAAAGAATTAATAGATAGGAAGAACGTATGAAACTAATAGAACAAATTGAGAAGTTAAATATTGGTGATATTATTGAAAATGCAGATTTGAGGGAATATACAACATATAAAGCAGGAGGTAAAGCCCTTGCAATAGTTATTCCTGATGATTTAAATGGGCTCATTACTTTAATTAAATTTTTAAGAGAAAAAAAAGTGAAATACAAAATATTAGGAAATGGTTCTAATTTAATTTTTTCAGATAAAGGATATAACGGAATATTAATTAAACTTGATAATTTTAATAAACTTGAATTTAATGATAATTATGTTACTGTTGGAGCAGGGTATTCCCTTACTAAACTATCTCTAAGAACCGCAAGAAGAGGTTATACTGGACTAGAATTTGCATCAGGAATTCCCGGAACTGTTGGAGGAGCAATATTTATGAATGCTGGCGCATATAAAATGGATATGGGATATATTACTACAACAGTAAAAGTATTAGATCCTAACTTAGAAGTAAAAATACTTACAAATCAAGATTTAGAATTTCACTATCGTAGCTCTTTTTTACAAAAAGTGAAAAATTATATATGTATTGAAGCAACATTACTTCTTAGAAAAGGTGATACAGAAACAATAATGGAAGTAATTAACGATAGAAAAAAAAGAAGGATAGAATCTCAACCCTTAGAATATCCATCAGCAGGAAGTGTATTTAGAAATCCTGAAGGTGATTATGCTGGAAGATTAATTGAAGAGATAGGATATAAAGGATATTCCATAGGAGATGCGATGGTAAGTTTAAAACATGCTAATTTTATCATTAATAAAGGTAATGCTAGTGGTGATGATATAAAAAAATTAATAAAAGAAATTAAAACAAAAGTAAAAGAAAAGTATAATATAGATTTAAAAGTTGAACAAGAATTTGTAGAATAGGTGATAGCGTGTCTAAAAAGAAAAAAAAAGGGAAACGTAAATTAAAGAAAAAAAGTTTAATAATTTTATTTTGTAGTTTATTACTTATTTTTATATCTATATTCATAATTCTTAATATACATATATCTAATATTTATATAAAAAATAATCATTATTTAAGTGATGAAGAAGTAATTAGTATTGCTAAATTAAAAGAATATCCAACTATAATTGATGCAAATACTATAAGTATTAAAAATAATTTAGAGAAAAATTTATATATAAAAAAAGCCAAAGTATATAAAAAAGGATTTTTAAACCAAGTATATATAGAAATAGAAGAAAATTATCCTCTTTTTATGTATCAAGATAAAATATACCTTTATAATTTAAAGACAACAAAAGACAACAAAATTGTTCCAATAGTTACAAATGAGATACCAGATGAGATATTTGATGACTTTGTAAAATCTATGAGACTAGTAAATATAGACATATTAGAAAGAATATCAGAAATAAAATATGATTCTAATGGTATCGATAAAGAAAGATTCAAACTTACAATGAATGATGGGATATATGTTTATCTGACATTATTAAAATTTGAAAAAATAAATAATTACGATAAAATTATATCAACATTAGGAGATAAAAAAGGAATTTTATATTTGGACAGTGGTGAATATTTTGAATTATTTAAAAATTAAGAATACATTTTTATAGTATAAATAATATAATAAAACTGGAAATTAGCGAAAAAAACTAATTTCCTTTTACTTTTTTATAAATTTATAGTATAATTAAATAGGTATCGTAGGAGTTGATTAAATGAAACATATTTATGCCAGTTTAGATATTGGATCTGATTCTATAAAAATAGCTGTGTGTGAATTGTATCAAAACAAACTTAATTTACTTGCTGCAACAAGTTGTAAATCAGAAGGAATAAAAAGAGGATTAATTGCTGATTTTGATCTTGCTTGCACTGCTATTTCACAAGCTTTTGAAAATATCTCTGAAATGGTAGGTTTTAAAGTAAACAAAGTAATAGCTAGTGTTCCTAGTTATATGGCAGAATATAATATAGTAAAAGGATCAATTGATATTAATTCTAATACGCCAATTACTCCTTATGATGTTATGAAATCATTAGAAAAAGCAATTACATCTAAAAAATTAGATGGGCGAGAAATGGTAACTGTTTTACCTATTGATTTTAAAATAAATGATGCTGTTATAAAAGATCCTATAGGACATAGAGGAAATAAACTATCTACAAGAGCAGTTTTAGTAACTGTTCCCAAAAAAAATGTCTATTCTGTTTTAACACTTCTTGAAAAAATTAATGTAGAAGTAGTTGATATTTCAATTAATAATATTGGAGATATGTATGCATTTAAAAATAATAACTTTGATAATATGATATCAGCTGTTATAAACATTGGATCTGATATTACTAGTTTATCTTTATATAGCAAAAATGTTATAGTAAAAAGTTCTATAATTAATGTAGGATCTAAATTGGTTGATGAAGAAATATCAAATTACTATAAAACAGATATCACAGTATCTAAAAAATTGAAATGCAAATTTGCACTTGCAGCAAAAAAGAATGCAAGCAAAAGTGATTATATAGAGTGTAAAAATATAAATGGTGAAAAAATAAAAATTAACCAATCAGAAATTAGTGAAATTGTAGAATATAAGATTAAGGATATTTTAAATTCAGCTAAAAATGAATTAAATAACTTGACAAGCAAAAAAATAGATTATATTATTATTACAGGAGGTATGTCAAATATAACAGCATTTGAATTAGCTGCATCTGACATATTTGATAAAAATATAAATATTGGTTCTATTAAGATGATAGGAATAAGAGATAATAAATATTCATCAGTAATAGGAAATATAGTATATTTTATAAATAAATTAAAATTAAAAGGACAAGATTATACAATGGTAGATGATGGTGAATCTAGCGTTGATTCATATACTCGCAGTACACCTGATTCAGCGTTGAATAAAATATTTGGATATTTTTTTAACGATTAGAAAGGATTAAAATTATGTTTGGATTAGAAATGGATCAAATTGCAAAAATAAAAGTTATAGGAATCGGTGGTGGCGGTGGAAACGCTGTCAATCGAATGATTGAAACAGGAGTTAAAGGAGTAGAGTTTATAGTTGCAAATACTGATTTGCAGGTTTTAAATTGTTCTAAAGCTCCAACTAAAATACAAATTGGTCAAACACTTACTGGAGGACGTGGTGCAGGAGCAAAACCTGAAATTGGAAGAGAAGCTGCATTAGAAAGTAAAAAAGAAATAGAAGAAGCATTACGTGGAGCTGATATGGTATTCATCACTTGTGGAATGGGTGGTGGAACAGGAACTGGTGCTGCACCTGTAATTGCTCAAATTGCTCAAGAATTAGGATCACTTACTGTTGGAATTGTTACAAAGCCTTTCTCTTTTGAAGGGAAAAAACGTATGGAACAAGCTCTAGTAGGAATTGAAGAGTTAAAGAAAAATGTAGACACATTAATAGTAATCCCAAATGATAAATTAAGAGAAATTATTGATAAATCAACTCCTCTTTTAGAATCATTTAAAGAAGTTGATAATGTATTAAGACGAGGAGTTCAATCTATATCTGATTTAATTGCTGTAGCTGGTCTTATAAATCTTGACTTTGCAGATGTAAAAACAGTTATGGAAAATCGTGGAAGCGCATTAATTGGTATTGGTATTGGTGTTGGTGAAAATAGAGCAACAGAAGCAGCAAGACAAGCTGTTGCATCTCCACTACTTGAAACTAGTATTAGTGGTGCAACTGATGCAATTATCAATGTTACAGGTGGAAATAATTTAACACTCTTTGAAGTTGAAGAAGCTGCTGAAGTTATTAGATCTAGCGCTAATACAGACATTAATACTATTTTTGGAGCAGTTATTAATGAAAACTTAAATGATGAAATAATTGTTACCGTAATTGCAACTGGATTTGAAGAAAAGAAAGAACCATTATATCATTCATATAATGCATCAAATAAAGAAAAAACTCCAGAAAAACCAGCAATTCAAGACATAATGCCATCAAGAGAAGCTGCAAGACAAACAGTTCCAGCATATAATTCTTCTAATATTGTAGATGATAGTGACGATGATGATGACGATGATGATATTATTCCTTCATTCTTAAGAAAAAGAGGTAGTTTTTAAAAACAATACATTACGTATTGTTTTCTTTTGTTAAGATATCCAAAATGTGTGCAGCAGCACCTAATAATTCTTTTTTTTCACATGTTTTTAAATGATAATCTAAAAATATTTTAAATGTTTCCTCATCCATCTTATTAAGTAATGGTCTAATATAATTTGCAGGTCCATCAGGAGTTAATATCTTTATTCTTTTTAATTTAACTATTTTATTATATTTATTAATATCACAAATTCTAACATAACTATATAAATCATCACATTTAGGAGTAATATGAAAATTATTATCAACTAGATTATCTTTAATAGATTTTTTAATATTATTATCTCTAAATCCGTGTGTTAATATCGCATATTCATTCATGATATATGCAACCATTATTATTCCACCATTTTTTACAACTCTTTTTGCCTCGTTTAATGCTTTTATTTTATCTGTATCACTTATCAAATGATACATTGGACCAAATAATAATACTAGATCAAAAGAGTTATCTTTATAAATAGATAAATCTATAGCATTCCCTAAATACGTTTTCACTTTATCACACTTTTTTTCTATTACCCTTAAGTTATGCTTTACAAGTTCAACAGCAGTAACATCATATCCTTCATTTGCAAGTTTTATAGAATATTTTCCAGTTCCTGCACCAATATCCAGTATTTTTGGATCACTCATTTTACCTAAATATTTATAGATATACTTTAATGAAGTAATATATTCAATTTTACCATGTCTTGAATTAAATCTTTTATCTTCATTAAATTTATTATAATACTTAACTAAATTTTCTTCATTCATACTATCCCTCAGATACATATTAAACTATTTTATAAATATTTTCAATAATATTTTTAATATTGATTATGATTAACTATAATGGTATAATTATAAGTAAGTTAGGAGGAATTATGGAGAAGTTTGAAGATTTTAATGAAGATGAAGATTATGCAAATTATGAAAATAAAGAAAAGTTTGTAGAAGGTTTAAATAAAGCAATTAATCAAAGTATTTATGAAAAATATAGAAATATTCAAAGTTCTAATTACAATTATTCAATAGCTGCAACTATAATGGATTTTATAGATGGTAAAGATATTCCACTATATAAGGTATCGAGACTAGCTAGTATTATTGATGAAATGAAAAAAAATTCATCCAATATTATATCACAAGGAAAAGGACTAACAATGTATTATTATGAAGGTGAGAAAATTGTTCTTGAAATAGAAGACATCATATCACAAAAAAATTCAAGAATTGATAGAATTACTCTTAAGCCAGAAAAAGCAAAATGGGAAGCATATAATACAATTCCAAGTAGTGTTATAAACTTAAAGAACGATAAAAAATATGACAAAAAAAGAATTACATATATAGCTAAATATTTAGGAGCTACATTAAATTATATTAATAATAATATGCTTGATGATAATATATACTTTAGTAAAAATATAAAATAAAATGTATAAAATATCTCTTTTCGTATCAAAAATATATGAAAGGAGATTTTTTATGGCACGTCATAAAGTTGAAATATGTGGCGTGAATACTGCGAATATTAAAGTACTATCTCAAGAAGAAATGATTAATTTATTTAAAAAATATAAAAATGGAGATTTAGAGGCAAAGGAAATGCTAATAAACTGTAATTTAAAATTGGTATTATCAATTTTAAAAAAATATAATAATAGAACAGATAACCTAGATGACTTATTTCAAATTGGGTGCATTGGATTAATAAAAGCAATTGACAACTTTGATTTAAGTCACGAAGTTAAATTTTCTACATATGCAGTACCAATGATTCTAGGTGAGATAAAAAGATATATTAGAGATAACAATAGTGTAAGAATTGCAAGAAGTATAAAAGATATTGCCTATAAAGCACTTAAAGAAAAAGAAGAGCTAACTAATAAATATAATAAAGAACCAACAATAAAAATGATTGCTAAAAAACTGAATTTAAGTGAATATGAAGTATATAATGCACTAGAAAGCTTACATGATACAATTAGTATGTTTGAACCAATTTATAGTGATGGTGGAGATACCATTTTTTTGTCAGATCAATTAGAAGATAAAAAAAGTAATATGAATAATATAGATACAAATATCACAATAAAAGATGCAATCAACAGCTTAAAAGAGCGAGAAAAATATATAATAGAACAAAGATATATTATCGGTAAAACTCAAATGGAATTATCAGAAGAATTAGGAATTTCTCAGGCACAAGTGTCTAGAATTGAAAAAAATGGAATTGATAATATTAAAAAATATGTAAAATAGAGTTTAGTTTCTATATATAATTCAGCGAATGTTAAAAAAATGTCGAATTATCACTTGAATAATATTATCACATATGTTAAAATGATAATGTACTCGTATGGGTATGCGCATTCTAAACAGTAATCATCAAATGCGCTAAAATTCAGTTACTAGTAATCTCTACTGAATTTTGAGGATTAATATCCTCTTTTTTTTGCATACAATTATATTGGTGATAATATGCGCTTATCTGAACTACAAAATAAAAGTGTTATAAATGTAAGTGATGGAAAAATGATAGGAAATATTATTGATATTAATATTAATCAAAAAGGAATATCTGATGATATCATTGTTGAAAAAAGTAAATTTATTATTTCAAGATTTTCTAGTAGTGGAGAGATTAGTATTAGGTGGAATCAAATTGAAAAAATAGGTCAAGATGTAATACTTGTCAATCTTAATTCTTAATTGTTTAAAAATATATTAAAATGTGCTATAATATTTTTGGTGATAAATTTGAAAGTATTATTATATACAGAAGGATTAAAAACATTGAGTAAATCAGGATTAGGTAAAGCAATAAAACATCAAATGCGTGCTCTTGAAGAAAACAATGTTGAATATACAACTGATTTAGAAGATGATTATGATATATTACATATAAATTACTATGGTCCCAAATCATATCTTTTTGCCAAAAAAGCAAAAAAAGAAGGGAAAATAGTAATTTATCATGCTCATTCAACAGAAGAAGATTTTAGAAATTCATTTATTGGTTCTAATTTAGTATCACAACCATTCAAACAGTGGCTTATTACTTGCTATTCGCTAGGAGATAGGATACTTACACCAACTCCATACTCTAAAAGATTATTAGAAG
Source organism: uncultured Caryophanales bacterium (assembly GCA_946414975.1). The sequence continues at coordinate 10,163 of CAMKQS010000014.1, forward strand.
GTTATGGAATTGAGATTCCTATTACAGCAATCAGTAATGGAGTTGATACAAACTTTTTTAAGCGTAATGAATATGAAGGTAAAAAATTTAGAAAAAAATATGGTTATAAAAAAAGCGATAAAGTAATTATAGGGGTTGGATTATATATTGAAAGGAAAGGAATACTTGACTTTGTTGAATTAGCTAAAAGAATGCCTGAATATAAATTTATTTGGTTTGGACATTCTCCACTAGCAGCATCTCCTTCTAAAGTTAGAAAAGCAGTAAATTCTAAGTTAGATAATTTAGTATTTCCAGGCTATGTTGAACCAACTGAATTGATAGGAGCTTATAGTGGATGTGATTTATTTATTTTTCCAACATTAGAAGAAACAGAAGGAATACCAATATTAGAAGCGTGCAGTATGAAAGCTAAAGCAATTGTAAGAGATATAGGTGTATTTGAAGACTGGCTTACTGATGGGGTTAATGTATATAAAGCATCTGATATTGATGATTTTGAAGATAAAATTAGAAAAGTCATAAGCAACGAACTTCCTGATTTAACAGAAGAAGGATATAAAGTTGCAAAAGATCACGATATAAAAAAAGTTGGTAAAGAATTAATAAGTATATACAAAGAGGTATTAGAGGAAAAAAGAAGTACATGAATCAAGAATTTTTAGTAGGAATGAGTACTATTCCATGTTATCCATATGGAACAATACATATTTTAACTTTAAAAAAAAATGAAAATATATATTGTGACTTTTATAAAGTTCATGGAAATAGTGCAAAATTTATAGATCGAATTGAACTTGACAATTTTTGTTATAGAATAGGTTACCAACTAATAAATGACAAGCTAATAATTTATAGTTATGATGCAGTTCCTGGAAAAATAAGACAGCAAGTAAAAGAAGTATATAAGTACTATGATATAAAAAATGATATTAGTCTAAACTATAGCGTTCAAGAAGCGTTAGATGATATAGGTTTTTGTCTTACTGATACAGATAAAAAAATATATAAAAGTGAAGAAAAACAAAAAGAAAAGCTAGAAGAATATATAAGTTACTTAGAAAACATAGCTAATGAAATAAATATTATTCCGCTTGTTAACGGTAATAATTCAAAAAAAGTATACAAAACTCATAGAAAATATGTAAATAGACTATTATGTCCAATGACAAGAGAAGATTTTACTAAATATATAACAAAACTTATAGCTGGATCTGATGATAAAATTAAAATTAATAAAAAAATTGTAAATTTGCACGACTATTTTGGTAATAGAAAATAAAAATATTAATTTTGTTAATATTTTTTTATTGGATAATTTATTGTTTTTGTTAACCAAATTTGTTATAATATTCTAGTATGAAGATGGAAGGGAATGTTTTTTAGATGTACTTAAAAAAATTAATTGCTCACGGTTTTAAATCATTTGCAGATAATACAGTAATTGAATTCAATAATAATATATCTGGTATAGTAGGACCTAATGGTTCCGGTAAAAGTAATATTGTAGATGCCATTAGATGGGTATTAGGAGAACAGTCTATAAAATCTCTTAGAGGAGATTCGATGACTGACGTTATTTTTTCAGGATCAAAAAGTAGAAATGGAATGAATATTGCAAGCATTACCCTAGTATTTGATAATAACGACCATTACTTACCTATAAATTTTGATGAAGTATCAATAAAAAGAAGATTATATAAAGATGGTACTAATGAATATTTCCTAAACGGAGAAAAAGTAAGACTTAAAGATATAAATAATATATTATTAGATAGTGGTATAGCTAAAGAAAGTTTTAATATAATTTCACAAGGAAAAATAGAAGAAATTCTATCAAGTAAACCAGAAGCAAGAAGAACAATATTTGAAGAGGCTGCTGGTGTTATTAAATACAAAAAAAGAAAAGAAGAAGCATTACGTAAACTTGATAGAACAAATAATAACATGGATAGAGTAAACGATATTATAAAAGAATTAGAATCACAGATAAATCCATTAAAAGAACAAAAAGAAAAAGCTTTAGAATATCAAGAATTTAATGAAAAATTAAAAAAATTAGAAATATCTTTAGCTGTTTCTGATATCACAAATATAAATGATGTATATCAACAAGATAAAGATAAAGTAGAGAAATTAAAAGAAGAATTAGCGTCCATTTCTACTAGTAGTTCAATAAATGAAGCTAAGACAATGGAACTAAAATTAAATATAACAAATAAAGACACTGAAATAAAAGAATTAAATAAAAGTTTACTAGATATAACAGAAAAAGTAGAGCAAATTAATAGTGAAAAAAATATTTTATTAGAAAGAAAAAAATATCAAGTTGATGACTTTAAATTGCACAATAATATAGTAGTACTTAAAGAAGAACAACAACAAGTAAAAATTGATATTAGTAATGCATTAAGAGAGCTTGATAATAAAAATATAGAAAAAAATAAAATATTAGATAAAATAAACATTAATAATAATAAATTAAAAGAAATTAAAAATAAAAAAGAAAAATTAATTATAGAACTAAATAAAAATATTTTAAGACAAAATAGAGTAAAAAATGATATTGAAGCTCTAAAAGAGAGCATCGATAATAATTCCAGTATTCCATATGCTGTAAAAAGTATTTTAGATAATCCAAAATTACGTGGTATTCACGATACTGTTGGAAATATAATAGAAGTTGATGAATTGTACTCCAAAGCAATAAGTGTTGCTTTAATTTCGTCAACATCATCAATAATTGTAGATAGTGATGCGTACGCTAAAGAAGCAATAAACTATTTGAAAGAAAATAAATTAGGTAGAGTAACATTTTTACCTTTAAATAATATGAAACCTAAAGATTTAAGTGATTTTGTTAAAGAAAAAATAAATATAAAAGGTTTTATTAACATAGCATCAAAACTAGTTAATTATGATATAAAATATAAAAATATAATTAATCATTTACTTGGTAATATAATAGTAGTTGATAATATTGATACTGCAAATGAACTAAGTAAAAAAATTAAATTTTCTAATAGAATAGTTACATTAGAAGGTGATGTAATTAATGTTGGTGGTTCAATAACTGGTGGAAATATAAAAATTAAAAATGTAATACTAGATAAATATGAACTAGAGAAAAAAGTAAATGAAGAGAAAAATATATTAAATATAATTAAAGATATAGAAAATTCAATAAATGATATTGATTATAATCTAAAAAATATAGAAGATGAATTATATTTAAATAACAAAAATTTACTTGTTTTAGAAGATGAAATAAATATTAAAAATACTACTCTCGATAATTATAATCAAAAGTTATTAAAAATAAATAATGATTTAAATGGTACAAATAATATAATTAACAATAATTTATCTAAAGAAGAAGATAATATTATTACTAAATATTATGAAGCAGTAAATGAAAAAAATACTATTTTAAATAATTTAAATAGGACAGTAAGCGAAAAAAAAGAATTAGAAGATTCTCTAAATAATTATGAATTTTCAATAAAAAAAGAAAACAGTATATTTACAGAAAAAAATGAGCAATTAAAAAATTTAGAAATAGAAGTAAATAGATATGATGTAAAACTTGATCATCTATTAAATTTATTAAATGAAGAATACAATTTGACTTATGAAAAAGCAAAAAGCTTGTATAAATTAGAAATAGAAGATAACAAAGCAAGAAACCAAATTAGCATACTTAAAAGAAAAATTAATGCGCTTGGAAGTATTAACTTGGGTGCAATAGAAGAATATGATAGAATTAGTGAAAGATATGAATTCTTAATAAATCAACAAAATGATTTAGCTGAAGCCAAAAATACATTAATAGAGATAATTAATGACATGGATCAAGTTATGAAAAAAGAATTTTTAGATACATTTAATATAATAAATAGTAATTTTGAAGAAACATTCAGAGAATTATTTAAAGGTGGAAAAGCACACTTAGAACTAACAGATAAAGATAACTTATTAGAAACAGGAATAGAAATAATTGCATCTCCACCTGGTAAAACACTAAAAAATATAAGTTTACTTAGTGGTGGTGAAAAAACATTTACTGCAATCTCTTTGTTATTTGCAATTTTAAAAACTAGAACAATGCCATTTTGCGTACTTGATGAAGTTGAAGCTGCATTAGATGAAGTTAATGTTCAAGCATTCGGAGAATACTTATTAAAATTAAAAGAAAAAACACAATTCATTGTTATTACTCATAAGAAAAAAACGATGGAATATGCCAATTATTTATATGGAATAACAATGCAAGAATCTGGTGTTAGTAAACTTGTAAGTGTAAAATTAGAAGAAATAGAGGAAGGTAAATGATATATCTATTATATGGTGTAAAAACACTTATAGATTCTTATATTGATAAAATAAAAAAGAAAGAGAAAATAGAAGATATAAATATCTCAAAATATTCAGTAGATGATAATATTGAAAATATTATTGAAGATGCTAGTACAATTTCTTTATTTGATTCAAAAAAATTAATTATAGTGGAAAATGAACTATTATTTAATGGTAAAAAAACAATTGATACTAGTAATTTAGAGAATTATATTTCAAACTATAATCCTAATACAATATTAATTTTTATATCATATAGTGATACAATAGATTCAAGAAAAAAGTTATTTAAATTAATAAATGATAAGGGAAAAGTTGAAAAACTAAATCAAATAAATAATATTAACGATTATATAAAAACACTATTTAAAGATTACAAAATAAGTAATAATTCAATCAAATTACTTGTAAAAAGAACAGGTAATGATATTGATAGAATTTATCAAGAAGCAAATAAAATAATGATTTATAAAATAAATGATAAAATAATTACTGATAAAGATATTATTGATTGTACTACTCAAAAGATAGATTTAAATATATTTACATTTATTGATAATATAATTAATAAAAATAAAAAGGAATCTATAAAAACTTATAAGGAAATGATAAAAATAGGGGAGGAACCTATTAAAATAATTGTAATGCTTGCAAATCAATTTAGACTAATGTACCAAGTAAAAGTACTAAGAAAAAAGGGATATAACGAAGATGATATGGCAAATATTTTACAAGTAAAGAAATATCCTGTACATTTAGCTATACAAAAATCTTTAAAATATAGTGATGAAATATTGTTAAAATATTTAGAAGATCTTGCTGATTTAGATATAAAAATTAAATCAGGAGAAATAGATAAAAATTTAGCTTTAGAACTATTTTTAATAAGAATATAAAAAAGATAATTTATTCATTAATTATCTTTTTTAATTTATCATTTATATGTTTTAATCCTTGTTCATTTTTATTATTTTGTGGTTTATAATATCTTTTATTTTTAATATTATCAGGTAAGTATTGCTGTTTAACAACATGATTTTCATAATTATGAGCATATAGATAGTTAGGACTATTTGTTCTCAAATGTTTAGGAACATTTCCACATATACCTTTATTTATGTCATTTAAAGCCTCACTAACGGCTAAATAAGCACTATTTGATTTAGGAGACAGTGCAAGCTCAATTACAATGTTAGAGAGTATTATTTGAGCTTCTGGGAGGCCTAGTCGTTCACACGCATTAATTGCCGCATCAACTTTTACTCCCATCATTGGATTAGCAAGTCCAATATCCTCATATGCAATAACACTCATTCTTCTATATATAATATCTAAATCACCAGCTTGAATTAATCTTGCAAGATAATGAATTGCCGCATCAACATCAGAACCTCTAATACTTTTTTGAAAGGCACTAATTGCATCATAATAACCATCAGAATCTTTATCATGAAAAAAATTACCCTTATTTTCTAAAGACTTTAATTGTTCTTTAGTTATAACTTTGTCACTACTAGAATAATAAGCAAGCTCTAATAAATTATAGGCATACCTTAAATCGCCACCAGATAATTCACATATATATTTAATCGAATGTTCATCTATTTTTATACCATCAAGTATATTATTATCTATAACTTTATTAATTCCCACTTTTACATCATCAGTCGTTAATGAATTTAATTCAAATATTTGACATCTAGACCTAATAGCTGGATTAATACTATGATATGGATTAGCAGTAGTCATACCTATTAGAATAATTAATCCACTTTCTAAATAGGGAAGTAGTAAATCTTGCTTATCCTTATTCATTCTATGTATTTCATCCATTATAACAACTAATTCTCCATACATTTTAGCTTCTTCAATTACAATATCAAAATCTTTTTTATTATTTATTACTGCATTAAGCATTCTATATTTTTTATTTAAACTATTTATAATTGCATAAGCAATACTTGTTTTACCAATACCAGGTTTTCCATATAAAATCATTGAAGTAATATAATTATTTTTAACCATATTTGATATAACTTTATCACTACCTATTAAATGTTGTTGTCCAATTACATCTTCAATTTTTTTAGGACGCATTTTAATTGCTAAAGGTTCCATAACATCACCTAATAATATTTTAGCATATGTTTCTCTGTTTGACAAAGAAATCATTATATATTAAAATATAGTCGCTATAGGGGGATTTATGAATAATAATATTTTGAATAAATTATATCTTTATATAGAAAATAATAAGATAATTGATGATAATTTTATATATTATTCAATACAAAAATTATTAAAACAATATAAATTATATAATCAAGTTAAAAATATTTGTGTAATAAATAACAACGATTCATACTACAGCTATTACAATAAAACAATTGCAATTAATTTAAAATATGAAAAAGAGTTAATAAAAGCTCTAATCCACATTTTAAAAAAAGATCTCGATAATAAGTCATATATAAGTCTTATAAATTTATTATTATTAGAATCTATATATCACGAGATAGAACACGCAAAACAATATAAACTTGTAAAAAGTAACATTAATAATACTGAAGCAAAACTCTTAAATCTATCATTTAATTATTATATTGATAAAAATACAAGTGAAAAAAAAGTTAATGAGTATTTTAATGCTTTGAATAAAGAATACAACAATCAATTAGATTATTACTTTTGCAGTCCTGATGAAAGACTGGCATACATTAAATCAACAAATATAATATATAAATATTCTAAGCTAGTTCAAAAGAATAAAATCGTTATTGATTATATAAATTATCATTGGCTAGAAAATATTGTTGTTGAATATGAAATAAAGGAAGATAAAATAATTTGTCCTATAAAAAAATTCTTTGATATTAGAACTGCAGTAGCAATTGATAATAATATTGAAATTATACCATTTAAAGAATTAATCGACATAAATAAAGAAACAAAAAAATATGCAACTGCAAAAAAATTATTATATGGATTTCCTGTTTGTAAGAACGAGTTAGATTTTTATAAAAAAAGTTTTGAAAAAACTAAAGCATATAAATTGTTTAATTAACAAGAAAAAAAAATCTTTTTTTGATATAATATATATGGTGGTAATATGTTAGATGAATATATTAATTTATTTTGTACATATTTATTAATTGATAAAAATTACAGTCAAAATACTATTGATTCATATAAAAGAGATATGGTAATGTTTGATAAGTTTGCCAATAAGAAAATAAATAGTATTAATACTGAATCGATAAAAGATTATTTAAAGTATTTAAAAGATAATAATCACAACGAAAGATCAATAGTAAGAAATATATCTACTTTAAGATCTTTTTACAAATTTTTAATAATTAATAATTATATTAATGAGAATCCAATGGAAAATATATCTACTTTTAAAATAGCTAAAAAGTTGCCTGATGTGCTTTCTATTGAAGACGTTAATAAAATACTTGATATAAAAATAACAGATAATTATTCTATTAGAAATAAAGCAATGCTTGAATTAATGTATGCATCTGGTCTTAGAGTGTCAGAATTAGTAAATCTAAAAACATATGATATAGATATCAATGAAGATATTGTAAGAACAATAGGGAAGGGTAGTAAAGAAAGAATTATACCTATTGGTGATTATGCTAAAGAAGCAGTTAGTAATTACTTAAGTATAAGACATACATTTTTAAAAAAAGAAATAAATGATTATTTATTTTTAAATAACCATGGAAAAAAAATGACAAGACAAGGTTTTTTTAAAATAATTAAATCAATTGCTAAAGAAAAAAATATAAAAAAAGAAATATCTCCACACACACTTAGACATTCATTTGCTACACATATGATTAATAACGGAGCAGATTTAAGAACAATACAAGAACTATTAGGACATAGTGATATATCAACAACACAAATATATACGCATATATCAACAGAAAAGTTAAAAAATACATTTGAAAGTTTTCACCCACATGGTGATTAGAATAAGAAAGGAAGTATTATTTATGAATTATGAATTTAAACCAACAGGAGTATGTGCTTCTAAAATGATATTTACAATTGAAGATAATATTATAAAAGATATGAAAGTAATAGGAGGCTGTCCAGGTAATTCTTTAGGTATTAGAAGTTTTTGTATAGGAAATAATATTGACTATGTAATTGATAAACTAAAAAATATTAAATGTGGCTTTAGAAATACATCATGCCCAGATCAAATTTCTATTGCATTAGAAAAATATAAAAAAGAAACAAATTAAGTTTCTTTTATTTTTGGGCTATTTACAATTATTTAAATTATTAGAATTACATTTATTTGATTTATTTTCAGAATTGTAATTCATTTTGTTAGTTTTCTTATTTTTTTTCATTATAATCACCCAATTATATTATTTGCTATAATATATTTTTTATACCTGGTATCTTCCTAAGTATATATACTATTATATCGAGTATAATAATTATTAAAATAATAAGTACAAATATTGCTACTAATTTATTAAATTCAATCAATTCTTTCATAAATGAAGTTTTAACCAAATATTCAATTAAAAATACATGTAGTAAGTATATTCCATAAGAATTACTACTTAAATGATAAATCAGTTTAGTAAAAATATTTTTTTTATTATAATTCTCAAAATAATATTTAATTATAATAAATAGAGTAGTAGTTATAATAAAAGTAAAAATATTCCTATAATCATCTAGAAATAAATATGATTGCTTTAATAACATTAGTTTTGTTGCAATAAATGTAGGTATTATAAGCGTAAGTAATAATAAAATAATACTCATGTTTTTATCTTTTTTACTAATTTTTTCCTTAGAAAGAATATATCCATATATAAAATACAACATAGGCATTGGAATTAAATTAGTTACAATCATCATATCTTTTTTAAATATGATATTGTAAATTGTAAATGCAATAGAAAATAGGGTAGTAAGAGTAATAATTACTATTTTATATTTTCTCCATTCTAAACTACCCTTTTTATACTTTAATGTAATTTTTCTAATCAAAGGTGTTAATAAATAAACAAGTATTATTGCTTGTAAATACCATAACCAATATGGAAAATAATTAATCTCAAATGGATTAATCATTTTTAAAATATTAATATTTTTAGCATGAGTCATTGTCCATATAATTGTAATTATTATAAGTGAAATTAGTACTCTAACTATTCTATTAGTTAATTTTTGTATTGAATCATTTTTATCTATTAATAATGCTCCAGATACCATAAAAAATAAAGGTACAGCTGATTTAGATAAATAAAATAGACTATTATGAATAATTCTAATATACATATAACTAGATATTAATATATCATCTGTATGATTAAATATAACAAATAGTAGGGCAAATACTTTTATTATATCTAAATATAGTATTCGCTTTTTCATATAAAACAAACTCCTAGCTTAAGTTATTTCCTTCTTATATGGAAGTTAACATAATATACATTATAGGAATTATTTATAAATGATTATTTTTATGATAAATTATCCAATAATGCCATTAATTAAATAATATATTAGTAAAATATATTATGATAATACTTATATTAATACTATTATATAGTATCATTATTTAAAACTATTCAAAATTAAATTATATACAACATTAATTTATAAATAATATTATCTTACATTAATACATATATAACTATTTTAAAATAGATTTAAATTAATAGTATTAGTATTAATAATATATAATAAAATAACATAAAATAATCCCCTATTTTTTAAAATAAAATGAATAGGGGAAGTGTACTAATTAAATGCGTTTTTTCTAGCTTGAATTTCAGCAATTTTTGCAAAAACTTCACTAATATTATTATCATTTATTTCAGTAAATCCTAATTCTTTTAATGCTTGTTTTTTAATACTATTTAACTCCATAGTACGACTCATTTTTTCTTCAATTTTATGATCAATTTGTGTTTCAAAACGTCTATGAGCTTCAATTAAACGACTTTTTGATGCTTTACCACTGTGATAAAGCGCCATAGCAGTAAATAATATGCTTTCAAATATATATTGCTTATCTTCATTAAAAACAAATTCATTTGCCTTTACATATCCTGTTTCTTTTGCAACATATCCTAATAAGTATCTTATTTCTTCATTATTATTTAGAGATTGAATAAAGTGATATAAGTACTCCCCTACTTTTAATCCTTTATCATCTTCTATATATTCTTTTACTGCATCAATTATTTTAGTTAACAATTCAACTTTAGCTTCGTCTAATCCACCAAATAAATCATTATTAGCAACAGTATTATTCTTTCTTTCATTTATACTGTTAAGTCTAATTTCTACATCCATTATATAATCAGTATCTACCTTTATTTTTTTCATCTCATCATAAGATTTAATACCAAGTAAATTAAATAATAATACTTTCTTATCTTTTGGCCATTTATTAACATCATCTAGTTCTAAATAATTGTAAATCATTTGTCTTGATACACCTAAAAATTTAGCTAATTTTACTTTAGAAATACCAAGCTCATGTAATAAATTATTTAACTCATCCATAAATCTAGCCTCCTAATATAATTTTAGCACATCTAATATTTTTGTCAATACTTTGTAAAATAAAAATCTTAGTAATTATCTTACTAAGACTATCTAACATACGTAAGCTTATTATAATTATTATCTAAATTAGAATAACCTATAAAACATATTTCATCATATTTATCATTTATATTGTCATTAATTATTAAACTGTTCAAAACATCATCTAAATTAGATTGATCATTATAATATTTTGAATAACTTTGCGTATTATAATCAACAACACTTATATTAATATTTATATTTTGATTTAAATATAATTCCAGTTCTTTTATTTCTTTATTAAGATTTTCTAAAGAAATTTTTTGAGCTGAATTAATTATTAAAGGAATTGCCAACAGCATATTGAAAACTATACTTCCATCTTTTTTTTCGTAAGTCGCATATCTAATCATTATATCTTGTCCAGATCTATTATTCTCAAATTTTTTATCATATATTACTTTTAATATTTCTTCAAAATTTGTATCGTGAAATCCAGAACCTTTCATACCATCAAACTTTGCTTTATTAAATCTTGAAACATTTTGAGTTCTAGATATAACTGTTACGGCATTAAATCCATGTTCTTTATCAAAGATAGCATTATTATTAAATATTTCACTAAGCGAAAAATCATTTATATCACTATTTATTTCTTGTGCTAAATCATAATACTCATAATTTTTGGGAATAGTATTTATATTATACATACCAATTATTTTATTATTTAATCTAAACTTTAATTCTTTCTCACTAAGTATTTTATGTTCATTTTTTATCCTATTTAATTCATCTTTTGACTTTTTATAAACTGTATAATAAGACTCTAGTATAATAAGACAATTTAATATTGTATTATCTATTGTTTTATCATTCGAAACATTTGCATATACATTATGAAAGATTTCATAAGTTCTATAGTCTAAATTTTTATAATCAATAATATGCTTTACTCCCATTGTACTAGTAAATATATCATTGATATATTTATCACTGCCAAATACTTTAATTAAGTAATCTATTGATTCATTACTTTCATATTTCTTTAATAAATCCATCATATTCATCACACATCACCTTATAAATACCATAGTTTTTGATTATTCTTTCTAACTTCTTTAATTATTCCACCACCAAGGCACTCTTCACCATCATAGAAAACACAAGCTTGTCCAGGAGTTACAGCTTTTACACCTTGATTATATAAAACTTCAACATAATCATCATGCCAAATTAATTTTACATCATTATCTTTTTGACGATATCTAAATTTAGCAGTACACTTAGTAATTTTTTTATCATTACTAAACCAATTTAAATTATCAACAATACATGAATCACTTATCAAATATTCAGATTCATCTCCAAATGATACGTAAAGAATGTTTTCGTTTAAATTTTTACCAACAACAAATCCCCTATTCTCATTTCCACCTAAATTTAATCCTCTTCTTTGACCAATTGTATAATACATAAGACCAATATGCTTTCCAACTTTTTTATTTGTTTCAATATCTACGATATCACCCTTTTGATTAGGTAAATAATTAGCTAAGAATTGTTTAAAATTTCTTTCTCCAATAAAACAAATACCGGTTGAATCTTTTTTCTTTGCAGTAATTAAATCATACTCTAAAGCAATCTTTCTAACTTCTTCTTTTTTTAAATCTCCAACAGGAAACAATATTTTCTTTAATTTCTCTTTTGGAACTTGCGATAAAAAATATGTTTGATCTTTATTATCATCTATTCCTCTCATTAATTTACCATCTTTTAATCTAGCATAATGTCCAGTTGCGACAAAATCAGCACCCAATTTTTCAGCTTCAGAAAGAAACATATCAAATTTTATATATTTATTACACATTATATCAGGATTAGGTGTTCTTCCTAACTTTAATTCATCAAGAAAGTATGTAAATACATAATCCCAATACTCTTTTACAAAATCAACACGTTTTAATGGAATATCAAGCTTCTTACATACTTCTATAGCATCATTATAATCTTGTTCCTGAGGGCATATGTTATCATTTAATGTTGGATTCCCAAGTATATCATTATTTACACCAGCATCCCAATTACGCATAAATAATCCAATTACTTCATATCCTTGATTCTTTAATAAAATAGCAGCAACACTACTATCTACTCCCCCACTCATTCCAACTACAACCTTCATTTTATCACCTTTATAATTCAAATTATTATCTTTTCAAACTCGAAAATATTATATCATATTATTTATTAAATTAAAAATTTAACTAAGCTTTTCAATATATAAGGCATAACAATTGATTCATATATACTACTAAAAATGAGTATAATAACTGATACTAATAATATTTTTAAATAATTATTAAAAAATAACTTAAAATTCAAGTTTTCACGCCTTAATATTGTCTTAATTAGTATAATAGTTAACTTAATTGAATATGAACTTATATAAAGGAAAGCAAGGATATTTATCACCATATGCGGAAATATATATATAATTGATAATATAATACCTTTAAATGAATATGTATATATTATAGATGATATTGTAAAACTCAGAATAAAACATTTATAAAAAACTAGTAATATAGTAATAACTATTCCAATTACTGAAATTCCTATAATCCATATTATAAATGCAGTTATAAAGTTATTTAAAAAAGTATTTTTAAAAATAGAAGCGAATTCAAAATTGTCATTTTTTATCTTATTAAATAAATTAGTAATTGATTCAATCATCGTTTTTTTATCATTTTTATTTATTATAACCACAAATATACTTCCTGATATAATTCCTATTACAGCAATTACATTTAAAAATATCATGATTTTTTTGTCATATTTTAATATATTTTTTAATTTAGTCATAATATCACCCACTAAATAATATTATGACAATATAAAAATATTCCATTTTTCTTCTATTTGTATTATAATTAATTATGGAGGTTATTATGGGAAAGACAGTTCAAAAAGTAATGATAATTTTATTTTTAATTGCAATGGTTGGAATGTTTGTTATATCATTATTTCCAAATAGATAAAAAAGTACCTTATTTAGTACTTTTTTTATTATTCTTTTTAAGTTCATCACGAATTTCTTCTAATAATTCTATTTGTGGATCTTTCTTAGCTTCTGCCTCTTTTTTAGCTTCATTCTTACGTGTTAATTTATTAATTAATTTTACAAATAAGAATATTGAAAGTGAAATTATTAAGAAGTTAACAATATTCTGAACAAAGTTACCATATGCAATTGAAGCATCACCAACAGTTGCTTTCATACCTGTAAAATCAATTCCACCTATAATAAGTCCTACAACAGGCATAATTATATCATTTACAAGAGATGTAACAATTCCAGAAAAAGCAGTTCCCATAACAACACCTATTGCAAGATCTAAAACGTTTCCCTTAGAAATAAATTCTTTAAATTCCTTTATCATAAACCCTCCTTTCTATTATTTACTAATTTAATTATTAGTTTATCTATAATAGGTAAATATATTAATTTACTTACTAACAAATTTAATTTCATCTTTCTTTTTAATCTTTTTATATTTTTATTATTTATATCAGGAATCATATTAATAATAGTTAAATTATAATCCATAGTAAGATTAGTTAATGAATTGATTGTACCAGAAGCATCTCCTATAAAGTATACATTATCACTTTTTACTAATAAATCCCCTTTTGGTATTAAATAAGTATTAATACTTTTAGATGTAACATTATAATTCTCTTTAATATTTTCTAACTCATTAAATAAATTGTTTTTCTTTTTATTACTAATAATTCTAATTATATTGTTATTTCTAACACTCATAAACTCTTCATATAATTTATTTTTCTTTTTATAGAATACTTTATAATCATTATTATTCTTACTTTTAAGAATAACTGATACTTTAAATTTTTGAATACTTCTTATTTTATTCATTCTAACTTCAGATAGAGTACCATCTGCTCCAATCAAATATTTATAACTATATTTCTTAGAATTAATAACTATCTCATCATTCTTAAAGTTATATTTATCAATATTAGCCTTATCAATTATCTTAGCTTTATTCTTCTTACAAAGTTCTATTAATCTATCTTTTAACTTCTTTACATTTAAAACATATCTTTTTGTTTTATATGCATATTTATTAATTAAGACACTATCTAATTTTTTAGCAATAAAATCATCTACATTATCAATAATATCATCAAGTAAAGTATAACTATTATGAGTAATAATCATATAATTTAGTTTATTATTTTTTACAATATCTTTCTTATCAACAAGCATTATTTTAATCTTTTCACTAGATAATTTATAAGCCATTAATAAACCGTATATGCCACCTCCTACAATAATATAGTCATACATATCACTCACCACAAATATTGTATCATGTTTTAAATAAAAACAAAATAGCTATAAAACTATTTTTCTTTAACTAACAACATAATGATTATTAATTACTTTAATAATAAGTTCCCTTTAACTCAATATCAATTTTACCAGCAATTGCAACGATTAACCTTCAAATTTTTCATATAATGCATTATTAATATGATTACTAATAGTTTTGAAAAAATAAAAAAGAGTGCAATTGCACCCTATTTTTCACCTTCTTCTAACATATTAGTAATGAGGATCCCATAACCTTTAAGAGGATTATCTATAACAACGTGAGTTACAGCACCCACAATATTATTACCTTGAATAATTGGACTACCACTCATTCCCTGTATTATACCATTAGTCTTATTTAAAAGATCTTTATCTGTTATTTCAAAAATTATATTTTTTACTTCCTCACTATTATTAGTAACACTAATTATATTAATATCAAACTCATCAACAATATCCTTATTTAAAACTGTTTTTATTTTTGCGTTTCCTAACTTTACATCATCATAACTTGCAACTTTATATAATTTATCTTTATTAATATCAGATGTATAATTTCCAAATATTCCTTTAATTGTATTTTTATTTACATTTCCATCTGTTTTATCATAATTAAAAGTTGCATTTTTTTCACCTGGACTACCTAATGTTGATTTAATAATTCCAACTACTTCTGATGGATATATATATCCATCCTGTATTTTTACTATTTTGTTTGTATTACTATCCGCAATTTCATGCCCTAATGCACCAAAAATTTTAGTATTTGGATCTACATAAGTAAGAGTACCAATTCCGGTTATACAATCTTTTACATAAAGTCCTGTTTTTACTAAATTATTATTTCTAACTAGTTTTAAAGAAGTATTTTTCTTCTCGTTATTTCTTTTAAATGTTATATTTACACTATTACTAGTAGAGTTATTAAATATATTTATCATATCATCAATATCTTTTACTCTAGTATTATTGATGCTTTCTATAACATCTCCTACTTTTAAACCTGCATCTTGTGCTAAATCTTGATTATCTACTTTATATGTACCAACAATAATTATTCCATCGCTTTTTATTTTAATTCCAACATTTTCACCACTAGCAACAATATAATCTGAATAAGCATTAATACTTATTGGTATAATAAGAAGAAGTGAAAAAAGAAAGATATAGATTCTATCCTTTAATGTCATATTAATCCTCCTTAACAGACTACATTACTATTATTATCTTTAAATTTTTTTTTATTTAAAAAACAATAATTTTCAAAAAAATGGTTAAAATAAAAATAATGATTAATAATATCTTAACCATTATTTAATATATTATTTAAGAATTTTAATTATAATTCTATTCTTTCTATATAATGATTTATATGCTTTTTATCTGTACAGATATCACCTATTAGTGATTTTGGTAGTATTTTATAATTATTTATCTCATCAATATTTACCCAATAAAATGATTGATTATCATGATCCATACACTCTACCTTATCGCTGTTTATAACACCGTTATATATGCCTTTATATACAAAACAGTATTGAGTAGTAATTATATTATTATGTTTTAAAAAATTCTCTTGGATGGAACAAAGTTCAAAATCTATATCATAATTTAATTCTTCTATTATCTCTCTTTTAATAGCTGACTTACTATCTTCATTAAATTCTACTCTACCACCTGGTAAAAGATAGTAATCTCTACCATCTTCCACTTTAAATAATAATAGCTTAGTTTTATCATAATTATATATAATTGCAGAAGTTCTTGCACTAAATCTATTATTTCCTTTTTCAAATTCAATATTCATATATTCTCCTTACTATTTATAAAACTTATTATATTTTAAATTCTTCTTTCATCATTTCAAATATTTTTAATCTCTCTTCCTTAGTAAATATATCCTTTTGTCTTCTAAATTTACTATTTGCCCATTTCCAAAAATTATATCCAAAGTGCCTATCTTTGTATTTTTTATTTAATATAAATCTTTCTCCATCATATCTAGGAACAAAATGAAAATGAACGTGTGGAATTTCTAAGTCCCTATAAGCATTATTCATTAAACATGCAAAGTTAAACATTGTTGCGTCAAAAATTTTCTTAATAACTCTCTCTAACTCTTTTTCTAGTTTTCCAATTTCAATCCATTCTTCACTAGTTAGTTCACTTAAATTTTCTTTCTTACTACTTATAATACAATATCCAGGAAATTCTTGACACCATGATCCAAAAACAACTTCAAAGTTTTCACTACTATATAAGTTCAAACTATCACTTCCTTATTTTTCTAGTTTTATTATATCATGATATTTAATATTTTTTATATAACATTTATATATTCCTTTTAATACTAAATAAAAATAGTTAAAATATATTAACTATTTTTAATAACATCAACTATTTCATCACAACTTAATAATTCTTGATTACCAGTTTCCATATTTTTTAATGAATATTTTTTTTGTGCTACCTCATCTTCTCCAACAACTATAACATATTTTATGTTTTCTTTATTAGCAAATTCAAAACTTTTTTTAATTTTTCTTTTATTCATTTCTAGTACTGCTTTAATACTATTTTCTCTTAATTTAGTAGTTAATTTTAATGCTTCAATATCTTGATTCATTGGAATAACTAAACAATCAATTAAACTACTCTTGCTTATTTCTTCTTTAAGAATAGCATATATTGGTTCTAATCCAAAAGATAATCCACAAGCAGGATACTTTTCTCCATTATCAATAAAGTCAGTAATAATTTTATCGTATCTACCGCCACCGCCTAGGCTGCTAGTAATTCTAAGCTTTTTAT
This sequence comes from uncultured Caryophanales bacterium, assembly GCA_946414975.1. The sequence goes on from CAMKQS010000014.1 coordinate 28,314, forward strand.
CAAAAAATTCAAATACAATTCCTGTATAAATACTAAGTCCTCTAGCTAATGTTGGAGAAAATAATGTACAATCACTAAGATTAAACTCCTTAATTAAACTATTAATCTCATTTATTTCACTTAATCCTTCACGAATAAGAGATATATCAGTATTTTCAAACTTAGAATTATATTCATCAAGCGTTAATTTAAAAATATCTAATATTTCTATTGCTTTATCATTACTTATATTATTTTTTTCAAATTCTGCAATTAGTTCTCTATTACTAACCTTTTCCATATGATCTATTATAGATATTACTTTATCAATAGAATTATCATCAATATTACAATACTTTATTAAACCGCTCATTAATTTTCTATTATTCCATTTTATTAAAATATCTATATTAAGCTTATCAAATGCTTTTTTAACCATTATTAATTGTTCTATTTCTATCATTCTAGAATCTATTCCAACAACATCTACATCACACTGATAAAATTCTCTCATACGTCCTAATTTAACAGGACCATTTCTAAATACCTTCCCTATTTCATAACGTTTAAAAGGCATTCTTAAATCTTTATTAAGTGCGATTACTTTACAAAAAGGAATAGTAAGATCATATCTAAGTCCTAATTTACGCTCTGCTTGATCTGTTAATTTATATGTTTCATTAAGTATTTCTGCATCATCTTCATATTTATAACTTAAAAGATCATATTTATTTAAAATAGGTGTTTTTATTGGCATATATCCATATGTTTCAAATATTTGTTTTAAATTATTAGTAATTTTATCTCTTAATACCTGTTCTTCTGGCAAATAATCTGTTGTTCCTTTTAAATTTTGAATTTTTAAATCTTTCATAGTGAACTTCACCTCTTAAGAATTATATCATAATTTATGTATAAAAAAAAGAACTTTAATGTTCTTTTATACTTCTTGCATTACAACAATAATCATTGGTTTACATTCTGTTTCACGATAAAAAAATTTTCCTAAACTATCACGAATTCCAATTTTTACTTTATTATAATCTATATAATGTCCTTTTACATTATCTTGTAATATTTTTAAAGAAATATTCTCTGCTTCTTTAATAAGATCAATATTTTCTTTTACGTAAACAAAACCCTTAGTAACTATAAGTGGGTTAGCCAAAATTTTCTTAGTTTGCTTATCAATAGTAGATGTAACAATAACTATTCCATTATCAACAAGTAATTCTCTATCTTTTAAAACTAAATCTCCAATATCACTATTATCTTTACCATCGATAAATATATCATCAACTTTTACAGTAGTATTACTATCTACTAAATTCCCATCTTTAAAAGTAACTACTTGTCCATTTAATTTTAATAGAATATTTGACGAATCATAACCTATTATTTTAGCAGCATTTGCAGCTTCCACTTGATTCCTATACTCTCCATTAACCGGCATGAAATATTTTGGTTGCATTAAATTTATCATCATTAATATATCTTCTCTTGATGCATGTGGAGATAAAAACTTCTTCGATAGAATAACAAGTTTTGATCCTATTTTTGCAATATCATCAAATATTTTAGTTGATGTAAGTTCAATACCCTCATATATAGGAGATGCAATAACAACTGTATCTTCTTCGTTTAAAGTTATAAATTTATCTGATTTTCTAATAATTCTTTTTAACGATGAATATGGTTTTTCTTTTTCGTTTGATATAATAACTACAATACCATCATCATTAACGTGATGAATGTTTTTAATACGTTTTTTATCAAATTTAATAAATCCCATATCAATTGATTTTAATATAATTT
>CAMKQS010000015.1 GCA_946414975.1 uncultured Caryophanales bacterium
TATGATTAAATATATATCACATTTAGGGGGTCACCATGTATTATAAAAAATAAAATTTTTTTCAACAAAATATATACAAAAAATAAAATGTATGCTAAAATTAAATAAGAATAATGAATATATGAGAGGATATTGATTATGAGAAAAAGATATATGCTACTTTTTATAGTAATGATTATTGGCGTAAGTAATGTGAAGGCTATTACGGAATTTCCAAATAGTATAAATGCAAATAGTGGTGGTTGGGTTAGAAGAGGAAGTCAACAACTTGCTGCGAAAACTTATTCTGGTGGTGGAGCTTCTGGAAAAGCGTTTTGTTCATCGATGAGAAATACCGAACCTTATGGCGCTACTTGTAATAAAATGAAGTGGTCTGATAAGGCAACAGATAAACAAAATGAAAAAATTGCAGTTGGAGTAGGTGAATTGATTAATTACTTAAGAGATTCATCTGGAACAATAAATTGGACAAAATATTTTTATGGTGAGATTGCAATTAATGACTTTTTATATACCTATAAATTTGGTGGCCCCGCTAATAACGTTGTTGGTTTTATCAATAGTTATAATATTGGTATAAGTAGACCATATAGAAATATTATATTTGACAATTATCATAAGTATGATAATCTTGTTGTTAAACTAAGCAGCATTAGTGTTAATGGTACTGAATTATCTAATGAAAACACACCTTATAATATTTCTACTTCTAATACTTATGAAGCAAAGATTACATTATCTTGTTATGAAAAAGATGTTGACAGAAATAAAGTTGAATATACTGGTACAACTACTCAGATTGATTGTGATAGAGCTTCATATTCTATTTCTGTAAATGGTCAGAAAATAGAAAATTTAAAGAAAGAAGTAAGTGATAAAGATGTTATCATAACTGCTGATATAACTGATGCTGTTAGCACTAAAATAAATGAACAAATTACATTGAATGTAGAAGCATCTAATCAAAGAAAACATTATGCTGCACAAAGATATAGATGTGGTTATTATCAAACTATGGTTCCTAATTTGCTAAAAGAGGTATATTCTGCGAAAAAAACAGATTCCAAAAAGGGAAAAATAATTATTCAAAATAAAAATGAGCAAAATAATAAGTGTACTGATTTAATTAGTAATAATCCTGTGCAAAATGCTATTTTGTATAAAGGTAACTTTAGTAATGAAGAGTATGGTAATAAACTTTTAGACATAAGTAATCCAAGTTGTGATTCATTTGATAATACACCAGGTACTATGGATTGTGGTAATGCTAAATCGGAAAAAATTTGGGTGGAAGATATTACAGTTAATGGAAATAGTTATAAGGCATTATGTAAATCTACATTCAAGTTTAATAATTTGGTTAAAGATAATAAATTTGCCCAAGTTGGTAGTCTATTGTTTATGCCGAATGATGGAGATTATCGAGTTGGTGAAGCATCTATAACCTATGATTGTAATATTCCAGAGTTATATAATAATAATGAAATTGTTCAAAAAAGTTTTGATATAAGTGATTTAATTCCTAAATTAAAAGTTAGTATACCTAATAAATCTGTAACAATAAATGGTGTTGCAAATGATGATGCATTTAATTCTAAATCTATTGCATTTAAATCTCAACAGGATTTATCTAGTGAAACAATAAATAAATGTACTTTGTCAGGAAATAATATTACTTGTAACAGTTATTCTAATGCTGAAATTGAGAATGGAGATAATTCAAAAACTGGATTTGGATGGTCATTTGCTTTCTTTGTTGATTATAATTATAAAAAAAGTGATAATGGTTATATAATGACAAAAGATAATCTTTCGCTTTGTGATGATTCAAGATGTAAAGATGTTTATGGCTATGGGTTCCTCGCAACAGAACAAACTGATGATGGAAATGCATCTTTTGAAATGGTTTATGATGATACTATTTTTGCTGGAGAAGAAAAGAATAAAGGAATATGTGATTATAAAGTAGTATCTGAGAGTGTGAAAAACGAGGTTCAATATAGAACAATAAACTATGATAATCCGTTTAATAAGATTAATGGTGAGGCCAGAAATACAGGATCTAATTGGTGTTCTTCTGATGATATAGTTGATGATGAAAATGTTATTGTTGAAGATACAAAGGTTGTTAACAATATAAAGCAAGATTGTCCACTTGCTGTTGGAGATTTAGATGATGATAATAAGTGGACTGATAATGATGTTTTATTGATACAAAAATTAATCGTAGAGATTATACATATAGATGACAAAACAAAAGCTGATGTTAATGGTGATGGAGTAGTTGATATTACGGATGCAACACAACTTCAAAAATATATAAAGTATTACAAAAATTATCAACTTGGAGATGTAAATTTGGATGGCGTTTTAAGCGAAGCTGATGTTCTATTGATGCGAAAATATATTGCTAAACAAGTGGATTTAAATCTAATTCAACAACGACTATTGGATTTTGATAACAATTGTCATGTTGAATTACCTTATATAATAACTGATGCTACAAAGTTGCAATTATATATAAAAAAAATTAATAGTGATATATCACCAGAACAAGATTTTACTGATAATTCTGAAGATAATTATAGTTCTAGTGATGATGAGATAAAACCACGAGATTATTCGATGTGTAGTGCAAATAATAGTACAGTTACTAAATATATTACGAATAGACCGAATTCTAATGGAAAATTAAATAACAAATCAGTAGAACCACTTTATCATTTTGAATTAACTGCAGATAATATTAAAGAAATTAGGAGTTATAATAAAGAACATTCATATAATGATTTTAATCTAAAAAATACTGGGTTAAAAGCAGACAAAGAATATATTAGTAATTTCATACAAGACGTTTTTAATGATGATAAATATGCAAGTAATTTTACTGGACAATGTAAAGATTATGTTGCAAATGAAGAATATTGTCCTATTACGGAGATTGTATCTAAAGAGTTGATAGGTTAAAAAGTTAAAGGGTGATTACATGAAAGATTCAATTTGGGCTTATTTAATAATAATGTTTGGGATAATTGCTATTGTGTTTATCTTTTTTATGCAAAGAACATCAATATCAGATCAACATAATTATACACTTCTTCGGGAAACTGCTGAAGCGGCTATGTATGACGCTATTGATGAGGCTGAATTTGAAAAGAATGGTATAATTAAGATTAATCAAGAAAAGTTTGTTGAGAATTTTTTAAGAAGATTTGCAGAGAATGCTTCGTTATCTAGAACTTATGTAATAGATATATATGATATTAATGAAGAACCACCTAAGGTAAGTATTAAAGTATCATCAACGGAAAAAGGAACTAGTCAAGTATTAGAGTTTGATTTAGTTAATAAGGTTGATGCAATACTTGAAACAAAATATTGAGAGGAGAATAATATGAAGGGATTTAATAAATTTATTAGAAATAAAAATACAGTTACAATTTTAGGAATTATATTAATTGTGTTTTTACTATTTATAGGATTTAATGCAACTATTAATTCTACAGTTAATCCGATTGCTGTGCCAGTTGCAAAAGAAAAAATACTACCTGAAACTCAAATTACTCAAGATAAAGTACAATATAGAAATATATCAAAAATTGTTTTGGGAGATAATGTTATTAGAAGTTTAAATGGAATTATTGGTAAATATACTAATATAAATGTAACAATACCTGCAGGAAGTATGTTTTATACAGAATGGCTTGTAAACGAAGAAGATTTAACAGGAAATTGGTTAAAACAAATAGATTTTGCAAAAGGGGAAGAAGCATATTATTATAAGGTCGATGTTGCATCAACATTTGGTAATTCTGTTCTTCCTGATTCGTATATAGATATATATATGAAAGCTACAGATGATAATGGTTCTGTTATATATGGGAAGTTATTTAGAAATATTAAAGTATTAGCTGTTCATGACTCTAATGGTAATAATGTATTTAGTAACTCTGAAGAAAAAGGCACTCCTGAATATTTATTATTTGCGATGTCGCATGACAATTATAATTTATTAAGACGTGCTGAATATCTTAAAGGTAGAGAAATAGACTTAGTTTTGGCGCCACAAGGAAGTAACAGTACTGGTAACGATGGTGCTCTTGTAAGTAGCGCTACACTAAGGGATTATGTTAATGCTAAAACATCTAGCGTTACTGATGATCAATTAGAACAGACAAATAATCAAAATAGCTAGATTTTAGAATAAAAAGGGATGTGAATATATGGATAATGTTTTTGATGAAATGGATTTCGGTCCATTACAGCAATATCTTGATAATGATGATGTTACAGATATTTCATATAGTAATGGTGGCCAATTGTGGTTAAAAACATTATCTCATGGTATTTTTAGAGTAAATAATCCTGGCGTTGACGATAATTTTATGGATAAATTAGCATTTCAATGTGCAAATGTTGTTGGTAGAAGTTTTAATTCAGCCCATCCTTTTTTGGACAGTGAGAGTAGCGAATTACGTATTAACTTCGTTCATAGTTCTATTGCAAAGAATGGTATTGCTTGCGTTATAAGAAAAACACCAGCGAAAATTAGACTAGAGAAAAATAAAATATTGCACGATAAATATATTACTGAAGATATTCATAAGTTTTTAATCGAATGTGTTCATGGACACTGTAATATTATTGTGTGTGGTGAAACTGGTAGTGGAAAAACAGAATTTATAAAATATCTAGCAGCAAATACAAGAGTTGATGAAAAAATAATAACTATTGAAGATACACTAGAATTACACTTAGATAGAATATTTCCTGAAAGAGATATTGTCGCAATGAAAACAAATAATATTGCAAGTTATTCTGATGTTCTGGTAACGTGTATGCGTCAGAATCCAAAATGGATATTATTATCCGAAGTTCGTAGTGCGGAGGCGGTAATGGCTGTTCGAAATTCAATTTCTTCAGGACATTATATTTTATCGACAATTCATGCTGATAAAGCTTCGTCAATTCCTAACAGAATGTACTCTTTGTTGGAAACTAATCAAGACATTGGACAATTTTTAAAATCAATTTATAGATATATTCAAATAGGTGTATATATTAGAGCTTATCAAGAACCTACAACCCACAGAATGATACGAGAAATTGCAGAGGTTACGGAGTTTTATGTAACAGAAGATAATGAAGCAAAATATAATACTATTTTTAAAAAAACACCAGATGGAAAAATTACTAAAAAAAATCCAAGTAAATATCTTTATGATTATTTAGAGGCTCAAGGAGTTATACTAGATAAAAATATTATTACTCCAGAAGATAATGGCATTTCTGCATCTGATACTATAGAAAATAGTAATAATGAGATTTTATTTTAATAAGGAGGAATTAACATGATTGCTATAATATTTATATTGATAGCTATTATATTGATATTTATAGTTGCATATCGAAATAGTAGTGGAAAAAACATATATAGTCATTTTACAAATAGCTTAGGGCCTGCTTATGATAAAATAGCTCCATATACTTATAAGGAAATAAAGAAAAAAATAAAAAGCTTGGGACAAAATTATAAATTTAAAGATTATTTAATGCAAGTATTTTTGTTCGGCGGTATTGCAGCTGGAATGGGATATTTATATTTTTATAACTTTATTGTTTCTATTATATATGCTGTAGTTGCAATAGCTTTTATACCATATTTAGAATATTTAAGATGCAAAAGATTATATAGTGAATTTGTGTTTGAACAAATTCAAACATATACAACAAATATTATTTTAGATTTTCAAACTTCACAATCATTTGTAAAGTCTCTTGAAGGAGTATATGAATCAGGTGTTTTAGATGATCCTATTAAGGCTGATGTTAAAGTAATGATAGATATGGCCTACAAAAATGGTACAATTAATCAATCACTTGAATATTTTCAAAATAAATATGATTATTATATGGTAAAAAATATGCATCAATTATTTTTGCAAATTACAAATGAGGGTGCTAAAGATTCCGCTGAATCACTTGAAAATATGTCGCTTGATATAGATATGCTTGTTGAGGCTGTTTATAGGGATAGAATTGATAGAGCCAATTTCCATAAAAAATTTATTAGATTTGGTGTAATGTTATATGGTATGATTGGTCTTATACAATTGTTACTGGGAGATACTTATTCACAACTTCTAGATATGTGGTATTTAAAATTATTAATTCACTTATTAGTAATAATGAATTCATACTTTTTACTTAATGGTGAAAAATATTATAATGAGAATGTAGGTGCTGAATAATGACTATAATATTTTTATTAGTTACAGCTATTTTAGTTTTTATATTTATTTATAATAAAATCTTCGAGGGGAATATATTCATAAAAGAAATATCACCATTTTTTAGGAAATTAATAGAAGATGATTATGAATTTTTATTAAAATTAAGATATGAAGGAGAAGAAGTAGATTTACAAGAAATATTTGAAAAACGTATTAGAAATTCTGTAATTACATTTATTTTATTAATTTTTCTAGCAATAGCTTTAGGAAAAATGGCATTTATTATTTTTGTAATTGCGATTGTGATTGCCTTTTTAGTTTTTAAATATCCTTATTATCATTTAAAATCAATGTATAGAAGATATTTGCATACAATTGATATGCTTCTTCCATACTATTTAAAGGGACTAGAAATATTAGTTCAACATTATACAGTTCCTGTTGCACTTAGTAAAAGTATAGAAACAGCCCCAAATGTTTTTAAGAATGGGTTATTAAAATTAGTGGCAAAAATAGATGCGGGTGATTCAACAATACAGCCTTATATTGATTTCGCAAATGAATATCCAGTTAGAGATTCTATGCGTATGATGCGTCTTTTATATCGTTTGAGTTTAGGATCGCAGGAGAATAAACAAGAACAAGTAATGGGATTTTCAAGAATGGTTTCTGCACTTCAAAATAAAGCAAGAGAAATTAAGTTTAAAGATAGACTTGATAAAATGGAAAAAAAGACAATGATAATGTTATTCGCAACTGGTGGAGGAGTAATGTTATTATTATTTATGTCAATGACACTTATGATATGAGATAAAATAAGTTTATGAGATATAATTTTAAAATAAGTTTATGAGATATAATTTATTGATAAATATTACTTTATATGATATAATTTAGAAAAATAGGGAGGTGAAAGCGAGTGAAAGAGGCAACTGGAGAAGGAAGTATGTCAATAATAACAATTGTAGTAATAGTTGGTTTAGCAGCAGCAGCAGCAGTAATTGTAACAACTATGGTGACTAAGGCTAATACTACAACAAATGGTATGGATGCAAATGCTGTACATTATTGCCCTGATGGAAAAACTTACAATAATACTACTAGAACTTGTAAATAATAAAACTAACACAAATGATTATTTGTGTTAGAAATGCATATATTCATTTATATGTGTTTCTAATATAAATAGTATAATAATAGGAGGAATAATATGAAGGAATCTGTTGGAGAGGGTGCAATGACAATAATTACAATTGTTATTGTTTCTGGTGCAATTGCTGGATTTACATATATAATTTATAATTTGCTTAATAATCAAAATAGAAGAGCTAATTGTGAGAATGCTGGATATAGTTATGATGGTGGTACTTGTTATTTGTCTGACGGAACTACGTGTAAAAATATTAATTCAGAAGGAACGTGTGAAGATTAAATGAAAGAAAGTACGGGAGCTATTTCTTCGATTTATATTATAATTTTCTTTATAGTAATTATGTTTGGGTTTGTCATATCGATATTTAATTATTATAAATCTTATAAAGTAAATAATTCTATTACTGCAACCATTGAGGATTATGGTGGTTTTAATAGAAAGTCAATGAGTGCAATTGATAAAAAATTAAAAACATTAGGATATAATAGAGATACAATCACTTGTAAGGCACCAAAATCTGATGAAAAATTAATTGCTTTAGATGGCGATAATGTAAATTTATTGAATGTTAAATCTAATCGATTAGGATATAAAGGATATTGTGTTTATATTGTTGACGAGTCAGAGGATGGTAGTTATACGTATTATAGTTATAAAGTGTCAACATATTTGATTTTTAATTTTGGAGTTTTTAACTTAAAAATTCCATATCAAATTACTACAAACACTGTTGCTATGTATAGCTGCTATGGTGCTAACTGTATAAATAATGAAGAGGTGAGTGGATTATGAGAGATTCTGTTGGTAGCTCACTTTTACTTATCGTTATTATAATTATTTTAGGGATAGTTAGTTCTGTAATTATAGCATCAAATACTTATACGAAAGCATATAAAGCTAAGACGAATATTAACGGTATAATTGATAGATATTATATGGTTAATGATGAAGATTGTTTTAGTAATCCAAATTGTATTTTATCTATTGATAAGACTTTATCTAATATGGGATATAAAGTAAGTGGGGATATTTCAAATTGTAGTAATAGCTCTATATTAAGAAAAGTTGAAAAAATTAATGATGATGGTGAAGCCTCTATTGATGTTAGTTTATTTTATCCATCTTCTATTAATGGTGATAATTTTAATGGATATTGTGTTTTTAAAAATACTATAAACGATACAAGTTATTATTATACAATAGTTACTTTTAGTTATTTTGATTTGAATACACTTAATATTGGTACACTTTATAAAATGCCTGTTTATGGAGAAACAAGGACATATTATTTTAGTGAATAGAATGGAGAATTATTATGAATATAGTAATAGAAAATTTGAACGAAAATATAATTAATTCGATTGGAATATCTAATGCAAGTGTTTTTAAAGGTGTTTATGACATAACTCAGATATTTGGGCAAATTAGTGCACTACAGTATGAGAAAGTTATAATTGATATTACTGCTCTTAATAATTATAATGATATTAATAGTATAAAAAGTTTATTAAGTTTTATTCCCAATGATAAAATTATACTTGTAATGAATGAGCAAAATGTGACAACTGATTATTTGAAAAGTATAATTGAGTCTGGATTATATAATATAGCTTATAACGGAGAGCAGATTGTTGCTTTATATTCAAATCCAAATACATATGATGATGCAATGGTTTTAGTTAATAAAACAACTAGTCATGCAAGAGTAATAGGATTTAAAAATGTTACAAAACACGCTGGATCTACTACATTAATTTATATTTTAAAAAAACATTTAGAAAAAAATCGTAAAGTTTTAGCAATTGAACTTGATAAATTGGATTTTAATTTCTTTTATGATAAACAAATGATTTCAATTCAAGAAAGTGAATTGCCTCTTACATTGCAAAAAAATTCAAATCAAGATATAATATTAATTGATTTAAATTTAAGCAAAGAGGCAATTAAATATTGTGATGAGATTATTTATTTAATTGAGCCAACCATGATTAGAATTAATCAATCAATGATGGTTGATCCTACTATGTTCAAAAAATTAACTGGTGAAAAAGTATTATTAAACATGTCACCTCTTGATAGTTCTGATATTAAACAATTTGAATTTGAATCTCATCTTAAAATATTTTACAATATTCCTCTCATAAACGAGAGAAAGAATAGTGAAATAATTAATGAATTGATTAGTAAACTAAAGTTATAGGTGATTTAATGAAAAAAATATTTGTAATATTTGTAATATTTGTAATATTTAGTATGTTTATGATACAATTAACAGTAGTAAATGCCGAAGATAATATTAATCTAGAAGGTGAAGTTTATCATAATATGGAAACAGAAGTTGTTAGTTGTGGAAATAATATGATTGAAGGGATGCCAATAAGTGTTCCAAGGGTAGTCAATGTTGTATATTTAATTATTCAAATTAGTGTTCCGGTAATACTTGTTGTTGTTGGTTTGATAACTCTAATGAAATCGATTACTTCAAGTAAAGAAGATGATATAAAAAAAGCACAGCTTGCTTTTATAAAAAAGTTAATTACAGGAGCAATAGTGTTTTTTGTATTTGTGATAATGAAAATTGTAGTAAGTGTAGCAGCAGATGCTAATAAGTCAGCTGATATAATTGACTGTGCAAATTGTTTCTTAAATGGAACTAATAATTGTAATACAAAAGTTAGTGATTCAAAAAAAAGTGAGTAGGTATATATGAAGAGAAAATTAACTTATATTTTTATGTCTGTATTATCATTTTTTACATTTAGTCCTGTATATGCTAAGACTAAGGTAGTAACCTGTGGTAATATAAAGGAAGTGCCATATAAGATATTGCAATTATCTAATACCGGAATAAATATTATTCAGATTATTGTGCCTATAATATTGGTTGTAATGGGTGCTGTTGATTTTTTAAAGGCTATTTCGTCACAAAAAGAGGATGATATAAAAAAAGCACAAGGTACTTTTATAAAGAGACTTATTATGGGAGCTTTAGTTTATTTTGTTATTGTTATTGTTAAGTTTTTAATTAGTATTATAGGTAATGATGATAGTATCTGGGGTTGTGTTGAGTGCTTTGTTGTGAATGCTGGCGGTTGTAAATAAATCTGAAAGGAAGTATTATGAAAAAAATATCTAAATATTTATTTTTGTTAATATTATGTTCTTTTTTAGCTTTTCCGGTGTATGCAAAAGATATTACTGGTTGTTCTATTTTAGGTGACAATGTTAAGATAGATGAAAAAATTGCTAATACCGTTCACGTTGTTATATTAATTATTCAAATTGCAGGTCCAGTATTGCTAGTAATATTTGGAATGATGGATTTATTAAAAGCAATAATTGCTGGTAAAGAAGATGAAATAAAAAAAGGCCAAATGACTTTTATAAAGAGGCTTCTTGCAGGTGTTATTATGTTTTTTATATTTTTAATTGTAAAAATGCTTGTTAATTTTGTTGCTGATGATTCAGAAGGAATTTTGAATTGTGCCAATTGTTTTGTAAATGGCCCTAATTCAAGTTCTTGTTCTACTAAGTAAGGGGGAGAATTATGAAAAAATTAGATTCAAAATTTTTAATAACATGTGGAATTATAGTAGCTATTCCAGTACTTTTTATTTTGATAATGTTTATTGCAAGAGGATGTTCTTCTGGAAATTCTTATTCCAATTATGAGAGTTTAATGAGCAAAAATGCAAAGACATATGCAAAGAGACATAAAATGCTACCTAAAAAAGGAAAAACAGTTATCATTAAGTTAACAGATTTAGTTACTGATGGTATGAAGTCAACTGAAAAAGCACTTAAAGATACAAGTTGTAGTGGTAGTGTTGAAATTAGAAATAATTCTAATGATATTACATCTGATAAATTGTATTCTTATACTCCTTATTTAGAGTGTGATAACTATAAAACAGATTATATAAAAGATCATTTAATGAAAAAAATTGTAACAAGTGAGTCTGGTTTATATAAAATTAATGATGAATATGTATTTAAAGGTAATAAAGTTGATAATTATGTTAAGTTTTATGGTGTAACGTATAGAATTATAAAAATAGATGCAGATGGAATAATGAAATTGATTAAAGAAAATAATGAAAAAATGTCTTATCGTTGGGATTCTAAATATAATAATGTTTTTCAAAAGTATTCCGGAATTAATAATTATTATGATAGTGTAATAGCTGATAGACTAAAAGAGGATTATACAAATGATAAGCAGTTAAGTAAGGATGCTAAAAGTAAAATAATTCCTTATAGTATTTGTGTTGGAAAAAGATCGATAAATGATTTTAATATAAATATTACAACTGAATGTGATAATAGACTTGATAATCAAGTTATATCTCTTCCAAGTATTACAGATTTTACTTTAGCAAGTTATGATGCTAATTGTATATCTACAGATAATTTATCATGTACTAATTATAATTATATATCTGATTTTATAAATTATTCTTGGACTATAGATACTGTTAATGAAGACACTTCAAAAGTGTATTATTTGTCAGCTCAAGGTCCTGAATTAGATTCTGCTAGTAAAAGTATGAAATATAATTGGGTTATATATATTGACAGTGAAGAGTTATATAATGGAGGAGATGGTTCATTAAAAAATCCATATATAATTGAATAGCTATATTGACAAAAAAAAACATAAAGTATATAATTAAGATAGTTTAGGAGGAAATGAAAATGTTTGAAATTTTAGCTAAAGTAGCAACTGATGCAGATTATACTTGTGGTTCTGTGGATAATTTTGTTTTTAGTGGAATGTTTCCATATATAATTTCTACAATAGTTACACTAATACAAATAGTAGTTCCAATTTTATTAATTGTTTTTGGTATGTTGGACCTTGCTAAAGCAGTTATTGCAAGTAAGGAAGACGAAATAAAGAAAGCTCAAATGACTTTTGTAAAAAGATTAATTGCTGCTGTAATTGTATTCTTTATTATTTATTTAGTTCAGCTTGTAGTAAATTTTATTGCTGGTTCTAATCAAGATACAATTATGGGATGTTTCAACTGTTTTATTAAAGGTGAAGCTAAAGCAGGAGCATGTGTATTTAATGGATAACAAGCATTTTGCTTGTTTTTTTCTATTGATTATTTATGCCTATTTTGGTATAATCATACTATAATAGTTTAATGTGTGAAAAATTAATTGGAAGTGGTGATAATCTATGTGGTTTGCCAAAATAATGGTTAGATTTTTTATGGCAATTGATTCAACTTTGTTTAATTTCATTGCGACTTTATATGATTTATTAATTGCAATTTCTAGAACGTCAATATTAAGTCAAGGTGATATTGCTCAATTTGCTAGTAGAATAGAATTATTATTAGGAATTTTTATGCTGTTTAAGTTATCTTTTTCATTGATAACGTATGTTGTTAATCCTGATGATTTTTCTGATAAAAGTAAAGGTTTTGGAAAATTAATTCAAAATGCAGTTATATCACTTGCTATGCTTGTGTTAGTTCCATATGTATTTCAAATGGCTTTTAATTTGCAAGCGAAAATATTAGATGATAATTTATTAGCAAAATTATTACTGGGTGATAAATTAACTGATGTTGATTCTGATGGAACCGAAACGAATGCAACAATAATGGATTCAGCAGGACATACGATGGCTTTTCAAGTTATGTTACCATTTTTTAGTCCTCGTGTATCATTAAGTTCGCTTAATGAATGTATAAGAATTTATGATGAAGATGGATTTAATGATAGCTGTTATGATGCACTTGCTGATGCAGGATTAGATTCTCCAGCGATAGAAAACTACACCAAAGGTATTGAAAATAATAGTTTAGGACTAACTTTTAGAACAAATACCGCACTTGCTGAAACAGAAGAAGATGATGAAAAGTATTTCATTATTGATTATAAGTATCCTATTGCTACAGTTGTTGCTGTTGTTGTATGTTTACTTTTAATAACTTTCTGTATAGATGTTGGCGTTAGAAGTGTAAAACTTGCTTTCTTACAACTTGTATATACAATACCAGTTATATCTTATATGGATCCTAAAAGTGGAAAAGATGGATTATTTAAAAAATGGTATCAGATGTGTTTTTCAACTTTTATTAGTTTATTTATTAGATTACTTGCTCTTTACTTTGGAATATATATAATTATAAGAGTTGGTGATTTTGGTATGTATGATGTTGTTAATGGATCTGAAATAACTAATGGATGGGTAAAATTATTTGTTATTATTGGTGTTTTGATGTTTGTAAAACAAATGCCTAAAATGCTTGAAAATTTAGGATTTAAATTAGATGGAGGATTTAATTTGAATCCACTTAAAAAACTTGAAGATGGTATGATAGGTGGAAAACAGATTATTGGAGCTGGTAAAAGGGTAGGTAAAGGTGCTGCGTTTGGTATAGGTGCAGGTGCAGCTGCGTTCGGTTCCAATTTGCTAACAGCCGGTAGTAGAATGAGAAATGCTCAGGGTGTTAGAGGAAAACTTAGAGCAGGACTTAATACATTTACTGGGGGATTTTCTGCTATGCGTCGAGGTGTTACTAATGGTTTAAAAAATGAAAAATTGGGCAAGGGGTTTTCTAACTCATATAGTGATGCAATGAAGCAAATGAGAAGAGAACAGGCAAGAGCAGATGACAATGTAGGAAAATTCTCTGTTACAAAAGCTAAAATGCAAAAAGCTATGGGTTTACAAACTAAAGGTGAAAGAGCAAAAGCTACTAGTGAAAACTTGAAGAAAATTGATGAAAAGTTTAATGAGATGAAAAATGTAGCAGTTGGTTCAGATGCTATTGTTAAGGCAAGAAGTAAACAACTCGAAACGATGAAACGATCTGCTCCTTCTGCTGATCAATTTATAGATGCTGCAGGAAATTTGGATGCAAGAGCGTATCAGAATGCTGTTAATGCATATAATGCTGAAATTAAAACATTGGAAGATAAGATTGATAATAGAGTAAGAAGAATTGCATCTGGAAGTGCACGTGTTGTTAATTCTGACGGTTCTGAGAATACTGGAGCAACAGAAGCAATTAGACAATTAGCAGGTCAGATGGAAGGACTTTCAACTAAAACTGATAGATCTGCTCATAAAATTGATAGAAATTATGAGGAAGGTACTATTGATACAAGTAATGTTGTTGCTAACGATAAGTCAGCTAAAGGTGCTGCTAATCAATTTAATTCATCTGATAGAGTACAGCATCATCTTGATGTTGATAGATATGCTTCAGGTGATAAATGATAATAAAAAGGATGTGATACTATATGGATAATATGTATTTGATACCGGCTAACTCAAAAAAGTCAATGTTACTATTTGGCTTATTTACGAAAATTGATTTAGCTTTATTCTTAATAGGGGTTGGAATATCTTTATTACTTTTGATGATTCTTCCTATTGAAAATATATTGATGGCAGTAATTGCGTTGGCGCCGGGGTTAATATGTTCTTTCTTGGTATTCCCGGTTCCTAATTATCATAATATTAGAACGATTATTGCGCTTGCATGGAGTTTTTATACAACTAGACAAAGATTTATATGGAGAGGTTGGTGTTATAACGATGGCGAAGAAACAGATAAAAAGTAAATATACGGATATTCCTGTCAAAAATATTGCTAATGGAATGATTGTACTTGATAATAAGCTAAAGGTTTCTGGTGTAAAAATTATGCCAAGAAATATATTTATACTTGATCCTGGAACTCAAAGTGCGATTATTTCAAATTTAAAGACTGTTTATAATGTAATTGATTATGAATTTTGGATTATTGCAGCTGATAGGCCTGTTGATATAAATGTATATTTATCTGAGCTTCAAGTATTATATAATTCTTCTGTGTCTCCAGTACAAAGAAAAATTATTTCTGAAGATATGGAAAAAGGTAATATGTTTATAAAAAATAGTGTTGTAGATACAGAATATTATTTGCTGTTTAAGCATAAAGATGATGAAATAATTCAAAAGAGAATTAGAAATTTGATTAACAATTTTGCATCAGCAGGACTAACTGCTGTTCAGACTAGTAATGATGATTTAAGGATGATTTTGGATAACTTTTTAAATGGTGGTCAAACCACAACGTTTGGGACGGTGTTTGCATGAGTAGTATTAAAGCTGAAATTGCTCCAAAAGGGCTTGAATTTAAACCTAGTGAATTTATAGTTAGTGATAAGTATGCAACTATACTTTCGGTTATTTCTTATCCAAAATTTATATATCCAGGATATTTATCATCACTTACAAGTATGTCTGGAATAAAACTTGTTATTAAGCATATTCCACTTCCTTTTAGTAGTATGAGTAAAATGCTTAATAAGGAACTTGCTGATTTAAAGCAAAGATATCAAGATGAAAATGATAGAACTATTCAAGAGAGAATTCGCCAAGATTATGAATCTCTTGAACAATTTATAAGTGAGCTTGCTGCTAGTCAAGCAAAAATATATGATTTTCAAATGCATATTATGGTTACTGCTGATTCTAAAGAAGAATTGGAATTAAAAAAATTACAAATTAGAAACTACTTAGAATCAATGGAATTAAAAGCAATACCTTTAAGATTCGAACAAGATCAAGTGTTAAAATCATGTTTACCTATATATGATAATCAAGATGTTGAAAATAGAATTGGAACACCAATTCCTGCTCCTACAATGGCAGCTATGTATCCATTTATATTTGATAGTATTAAAGATCCAGGTTTAGGAACTTTACTTGGTGTTGACTTTTCTGGTGGTGTAGTATTGTTTAATCAATTTTTATATCAAATTAGAAAAGAAAGCAATAGAAATAACGCTAATATGATTATATTAGGTACTTCTGGTAGTGGTAAATCTACTGCTGCTAAGATAATGTTGAGAAGTCATATAAGAAATGGGCATCAACTTGTAATTATTGACCCTGAGGGTGAGTTCGAAGATATGGTAAATCTTTATGGTGGAGATTTTATCGATCTTGGTAAAGGTGGAGAATATGGAATGATTAATCCACTTGAAGTTGTATTAGATGCTGATGAAGAAGAAATAAGACAAGGATTAGGACATGCTGTTCTTACTCGTACATTGCAGACAATAAAGGCTTTTCTAAAGTATTATGATCCTGGAATTACTGAGGATTTAGTAAATATGTTTAGTGAAGTAGTTCAAGAAACATATAAAAGATTTGGGATTGATTATAACAGTGATTTTACAAAATTTTCTTCTCAGGATTATCCAACATTTAAAGATGTTTACGCAACAATAAAA
Organism: uncultured Caryophanales bacterium; assembly: GCA_946414975.1. The sequence continues at coordinate 16,633 of CAMKQS010000015.1, forward strand.
GGTCGTATTTTGGCAATGCCTGAAAAAACACAAGAACGTGATGTTTTGGAAAGATTAGAATTAAAAATTAGGCCAATTGTTAAAGAACTTAAGTATTATTTTGATGGACATACAACTATTTCTCCTAATAGTAACTTTATTGTATTTAATATTAGGGAAATAATGAATGCAGATAGTAATATAAAAAATGCATTGTTTTTCAACATTTTAAAGTATGCTTGGGGCCTTACACTTAACCCAAGAATCAATACGGTAATGATGGTAGATGAGGCTCACGTTTTATTAAGTGGTGGAAATACGCTTGGTGCTGATTTCTTAGCTCAAATGCAAAGACGTGCTCGTAAGTATAATACGGGAACGATACTTATCACACAGCAACCAACTGATTTTAGTGATCCATCTGTAATTACACAAGGAAAAGCAATATTTGATAATGCTTCCTATTATCTTGTAATGGGACTAAAGAAACAAGCTGTTTATGATCTTTCGTTATTAATTGATCTTAATGATAGTGAAGCAGAAAGTATAAAACAATATGGACAAGGTGAAGCGTTGTTTGTTTGTGGAAGTAGACGTATGAGAATTAATGTTATAGCTTCTGATGCAGAATTAGAATCATTCGGTAGCGGAGGAGGATTATAAGAGGTGATTAGATGAAAGATAAGGCCATTAGTAGTATTGCTAAAGCAAATTCTAAAGCAAAACTTGCTAGGGAAGGTGCAAATGCAAGTCGTAATAAAAGAGGCGTTGGTAGGCGATCAAGTTACAGTGGTGGCCTTTCTTCATCTAAAGGTTTAACTCAATTTAATGCTGGTGGAAGTATTGCTAGTTCAATGAGGGAGTCTAGTAATCAAGAATTATCAGAAAAGCAACAAAAACAACAACAAAGATTAAATAAAGCTATAAAGGTCGCTAAAAAAATACCTGTTTTAAATAAATATGCAAAAATAGCAAAGGCTGCGCAAAAAGTGACTGAAATGAAGGGTAAAGGTGGAAAAATACTTGGAGGTATGTCTGGAGACAAACCTGCAAGTGGAGAAGAAGCCGAAGATATGCTTGCAACTGAACAGCGTGGAGAAGAATATAAACCAGATCAAACAGAACAGAAATTTACTGTTTTTTCGAATAGACAATTAATAATTAGTGCTGTATTGATATGCAGTGGAGTTTTTATAGTTTTGATTTTAATTGCTGTAATTACAATGTCTTCTATAACTGATACAGCAGGAGAAGCTTATTTAGCTTCTAAGGATAATCCAACTGAGGAAGAGCTTTCTGAAGCATATGGTGCACAAGATGGTGGGTCGGAAAGTTCATCATCGGATAGTTCTGGTACTTCTGGTAATGTAAAATCAGGTAGTACATCTAATATAATAATGGTAGGAGATTCGAGATTTGTTGGAATTTGTTCGGATGTTTATAGTGGTTCTGATTGTTCAACGTTAGGATATAAAAAAGACAATGTGACATTTATTGCTAAAGCAGGAGAGTCATATCAGTGGTTAAAAAATACTGCACTTGCTGAGGTAAAAAAACAGCTAGATTCCAATAAAAAAAGTACAGTATTAATTAATTTAGGGACTAATGGTTTGAATTATTCTGATAATTATGCTGCTACTTATAATCAACTTGCTAAAGATTATCCTGATGCTAACATAGTAGCTGTTAATGTTTCACCAATTATTGACGAGAAAGTTATTAATTATAAAGATATAGAAAACGATGCTAATGTTGTTAAATTTAATACATCGCTGAAAAGTAAACTTTCATCTGATGTAATATATTGTGATGTTTATTCAAAACTAAAAGGAAAAGTTAATGCTCCAAATGATGGAGTACATTATGATGCAGAGTCTAATAAATTATTTAATGATGAAATATTAAATTGTATAAAAACAACAAGTTAAATAAGTTGAAATATTATCAAATATAATTTGTATATCGAATTTTAAATGTTATAATTAAAAGGCTAAAAGAATTTTAAACAAAGGTCGAAGTAGGAATGAGCAGAAGATATTTTTATAGAAATAAGGATTATTATAATGATAAAATTGTTTTTTTACATTTTTATTACATATAATTCATATTTTTCTAATGCTTTGTGAGTTTCTGTTTTAGATGATTAGAATCTTTTATATTTAGCAATATTAGATAAATAAAAAAACATATTATTAAATAATTAGTAATTAAGAAAAAAGATAGGTGAGTTATGAAAAAAATAATTATGATTTGTTTAACATTTTTAGCGTTTTTTACGAATTTTAATGTAAAGGCAGAATATGACAGAGTATATAACCCTGATGATTTAAGTGATTATTTTGGTACAATGAAAGCCTGTGATCACAATGGTGGAAGTAATGATTGTAAAAATGGTAACGAGTATAAGTTTTATGTTAAAATGTATGATATTTATTATTTATATAAGAATAAGTATAATGTAAAATTAGATTTGCCACTTATAATGGCAGCACTTTATTATGGAAATGAAGAGTTACCAGTTATTTATAAAAAGAATATAAATAGTTATAATAGAAATGATTTGAAAAACGACACTGTTATAACGAATTTAGATTGGGAGTATGATTATAAAAATGATGATTGTTATACATATTTAAATGCCAATGATTTTAGATATGATATGCAAATTCTTGCTAAAAACATGGTAAAAAAGGAAATTACGTATTCTTGCAAATCTGATGATGAATCAGATAATAAATCAATGAAAGTTGAAAATATTGAAACGTCTAATTATTCTGCTGATACATTAAAGTGTGAAAAAGGTGAGTATGATCCTGATTCGATAAAAGAAACTTATACTTATGATGCAGACAAATATAAAAAATTTCTATTAGAATATATAAAATTAAAATATCATACCAAAGGGGAACCTATTAAAGAATGTGCTAATCAATCGGGCAGTGGTTCTGGTTATGTAGATATACCTGTTACAAAAACTGGTAAAGAAGCTATTGATAAAATGAATGAAATAGCATTAGAACAAGCGAATATAGGTGCACCCCGTGAAAAGTTTTGGAATTGGTATGGCATGTCAGGAGTTGATTGGTGTGCAATATTCGTGTCGTGGCTTTTTAATCAAATAAATGGTTTAGGGAAGTATTATGTTAAAACTGCGGCCGCAGGTCCATCTGCTAGGGAACCTATCGCAAACGGATACGGTCAGTGGCTTGAAGATGAGTGTACTGATCCAAGTACTGTTCCAAGACCTGGAGATGTCTTGCATTGGAAAGTAGCTGATCCAGGATATTGGCAAGATAAGTATTCTAGTAAGCATGTTGGATATGTTTATGCGGTTGATGATAATAATATATATACGGTAGAAGGAAATAACAATCCATTAATTGTTGCGAAAGTAGTGCGTGCTCGTAAGGATTGTAATGTAAATGGATATTACAGGGCTAATTTTTAGTTCATGGTAAATAGAGGTAAATATGAAATATTTTAAATATGTATTTGTAATATTACTTATGCTGATAATGTCTGGTTGTAGTATAGATTATACATTGTTTATTTCTGATAAAGGTTTTGATGAAGAAATAAATGTGAATGTTATTGATAATTTAGAAAATACAGAATTTGCCGAAAAGGATTATAATCCTTTACATCACAGTGACAGTATTTTTTATGATAAAAAAGTAAAAAAAAGCAATGAGAATATTGATATAAAATTACATTATAATTATTCTTTAGAAGAATTTAATAATGCAAATTCATTTAATCAAGCTTTTTATAATAAAAATATTAAAATAACTGATAAAATAATAGACATACAGCTTAGTGAATTAAAAGGACTTAATGTTTCAACTGATTTTGATATAAAAATAAAAACAAATAACAAGGTATTATCAAATAATGCAGATAGTGTAAAAGGAAATACTTATATATGGCATGTTAAGGATGATAATAAAGAAAATGTTAATATAAAAATTAAAATACAGCGAGGTACTTTTCAAAGTAATAGTAATAGTAACATCATAATTATATATATTGTTCTTGGTATAATAATTATTTCTTTAACTGCTGTAATATATTTTACGTATAAAAAAAGGAAAAAAAGTAATGAGTTTTAGTTTGTGAGGTGGAAAAATGCGTATAATAAAATTTTTTATGATTATTACAGTTATTTTTTTGCCTATTAGTAATGTAAATGCTTCTTTAGAAACAGAACGACAGGATATTTACGATTATAAAGAATTTTTTGACGATTTGTTTCCATCAGAGGATGATGGAAATGCAGTTTATTCTGATTCGTGTATAAGCGGTAGTTCATCATATATGTGGCCTATTGGTAGTGAGGAAGTAACTACCAAAAACGGCGTTGAACTTGCAACAGGAACTCCTTATCCGACAGTTATTACTTCGTATTTCGGATCAACAGAAGCTGGAATACATGATAATGGGCATGGTGCACTTGATATTGCTCCTGCCGCAGATGCTGGTGTTGTTAATGTAATTGCTGCTCAAGCAGGGGAAGTAATTGTTGCTAATACTGGTTGTGTTTCATTTGAAGGACTTGGATCAAGTTGTGGTGGAGGATATGGTAATTATGTTGCTATTAAATCTAATGATGGTAACTATCAATATTACGGACATATGCACCAAAATACTCTTAAAGTTAAGGCTGGAGATAAAGTTGTACAAGGACAGGTAATTGGTAAGGTTGGTTCTAGTGGTAGATCAACAGGGACACATTTGCATTTCGAAGTTAGAGAAGGACAAGATGCTTATGGTGCTAGAGTAGATCCATTAAATTATGTTAATAAGGATAATCCCAGACCATCTGATTCAACAGGAACTACGTCTTCAACAGGCTCAAATAATTCATCCAAGTCAACAAATTCTTCTGAATCTTCTATTCAATCGGATAACTGTAATATGCCTGAGATTTTTGTAGAATTCATAAAAACTATGGAAGGTGGATATGAAGATGGTGATTATTATATTGCATATGATGGCGGTGATGGTGTTTCATGGACTATTGGTCCTGGATTAACACCTTATGCGAAAGAAGCATTTGATGAAGCAGGGTTTGATATGTCCAGAATTTATCCAGGTGCTAGGATAAAAAAATCAGAAATTGATAATGTGTTTACTGTTTTATTACAACGTACTAGAAGATCAATTGAAGATAGACTTGCATCTAACAATCTTACAATGAATAATAATCAAATTTTAGCTCTTGTAGCTTTTGAACATAATGGTGGAGGTACAGCATCTAATAATGTAATTTCTAGTTATAAACAATATGGAAATACATATAAAGTATTTAGTGAATTTTGTAATTATGTACATGGTATATATCATGGCGCGCGATATACTTATCCAGGTCTGATAAAAAGAAGGAAAGCAGAATGGTTAATTTGGTCATCGGGAATATACTTAAATACAGATGATACGCAGTCATCAGATAATAGCGTAGAGTGTATTGGTAATTTTGCAGTTCCTAATGATAAGAAAGATTTAGTAACTCCACTTTTAGAAGAAACTTCAAAACAATTTGGTGGGAATATAACCTATTATTAGGAGGCTTTTATGAAATTTTATTTAAAAGATGTTATATTAATAATGATTGTTGTATTTGTTTTATCTTCTGTATTTATATTGACAAGCAATAAGAAAAGAAAAGATTTTTCAAGTATAAAAGTTGTTGATAATAGTACTCAATATTATGATGTATCTAGTATTATGAATAAATTTGTCCATAATTCTAATATTAAAAATAAAAAGGTATTATTAAACATGTTAGATTCAAATTTCAAAAATGAAAAAAAAGTTACTGAAAAGAATATTTTTAATAAAGTTAAGAAATACTCAGATGATAACATTACATTTTTTGGTGATAAAATGTATTATGAGGAAATTAATAAAAATATTTTAAAGGTGTATGTTTCTGGGACTATTCAGTCTGCCACTATGGAAGGTTATGATATTATTGATAATTATTATGCTATTGTATTAATGGATAAGTCAAAAAAATTATTTTCAATTATTCCAGATGATGGTAAGACGTTTATGGAGGTAGAAAAATGGATGCAGAAATAAGTAAAAAAGATTTTTCTATCATTTTATTACTTTTGGTAATTTTTGTAGGTTTAGATGTATTATTATATTTGTATGTTCATAATAATAAAAATATAAATAGTATACAAAAAAATAAATATAATAGTTATAATAGTACATATATAACTGCAGATAAGCAAGCTTCAATTTATTTAAGTAATTATTATAATTTAATTAGATCTGATATTGATAAGGCTTTTGAAAAATATGATAAGAGGAGTTTAACAAATTTGAAAACTGTTGATGAATTTAAACAATATTTGAGTAATGTAAATATTTCAAATTCTAAGGTTGTAAAATTACGTTATTATAAGGTTGGAAAGAACTCTTATTATGCAGTTATAGATGCAAATGGAAATCATGTAACATTTAAAGCAAAAGGTGTTATGGATTATACCGTGGATTTTAGATAGGAGAAAATATGAAACTAAGAATAAAAGTTGAACCAAAGGATATGATGCTTTTTTGTATTTTTGCATTTTTTTGGTTAATAGTTGTTCAATTATTTGTTGTTAATATAAATGCATTTGTTGATGCAGAGCCATTTACTTTTAATATTTTTCTCGTTTTTACCGATGGTACAATGTTTATTGTGACAATAATTGGTTTCTTAATTGGAATTGCAATAGCACTTTTTAGTGTTAAATCTCACGTTTACGAAATGGGAACTGGTGTTGGACTTGAAGTAGGTGCTAAAAGAGAGAAAAACTATTCGCGTTGGGCTAAAGAAAAAGAAATGAAGTCGGAATTAAAAAAGGTTGATCCAAAAGCAAAGCACAATGATGCAGCTGGGATTCCGATTATTATGACTGAAAAAGAAGCTTGGGTAGATGATGGTGGATATCATAATTTAGTTATAGGATCTACTGGTGCCGGAAAAACTCAAACAACAGTTTTGCCTATGGTTCAATTATTATGTAAGCATGATGAGTCAATGATTATAACTGACCCTAAAGGTGAAATTTTTGAAGACACATCAGAAATGTTAAAGGATTTGGGATATAATATAGTACTTTTAAATTTTCGTGATCCTCAACAAGGTAATTCTTGGAATCCAATGAGTTTGCCATATTCTTTTTACAAAAATGGTAATCAAGATAAAGCAAATGAGTTGCTAGATGACCTTGCTAAAAATATTCTGTATGATGAAACATCTAAGGGACAAGATCCTTTCTGGGAAAATACTTCTGCAGATTATTTTGCTGGATTATCTTTAGGACTTTTTGAAGATGCTAATGAGGATGAAATAAACTTAAATAGTATAAATTTAATGACTACTGTTGGTGAAGAAAAAATAGGAAATACAAAATATGTAAATGAGTATTTTAGTTATAAAGATCCAACTAGTCCTGCATATGTTAATGCATCATCAACTATAATGGCACCAAATGAAACAAGAGGAAGTATATTATCAGTATTTAAACAGAAAATTAAGTTATTTGCTTCACGTGAAAATTTATCAGAAATGCTTGCTCATAACGATTTTGATATGCGTGATGTTGGTAGAAAAAAAACTGCAGTATTTATTGTAATTCAAGATGAAAAGAAAACATATCATGCATTAGTTACTATTTTTCTAAAACAATGCTATGAAACATTAATTTCAGTTGCTCAAGAAAGTGGAGGAAAGCTTCCTCATAGAACAAATTTTATCCTTGATGAGTTTGCAAATATGCCACCACTTAAGGATGTTACTACAATGGTTACTGCAGCTCGTTCAAGAAATATAAGATTTACATTTATAATTCAGAACTTTGCTCAGTTATATGAAGTATATGGAAAAGAAAATGGTGAAACAATAAAGGGTAACTGTGGTAATACTATATATTTAATTAGTTCAGAGCTTTCTGCTCTTGAAGAAATTAGCAAAATGTGTGGAGAGGTTAAATCGAAGGAAAAAGAAAAAACTACATCTACACCTCTTGTTACAGTAAGTGATTTACAGCGTTTAAAACAGTGGGAAACAATTGTTCTAAGAATTCGTATGATGCCTTTTAAAACTAAACTTACACCTAATTTTAAGATGGATTGGGGAGTTAATTATCCTAAGGCAAAATATCCATTACATGATAAATTACCAGTAAAGGTATTTGATTTAAAGGGATTTGTTGAAAAAAAGCGTGAAGAAAAGATTAATAATATGCTTAACGGTGATGGATCGGCTTCTGGTGGTGGAATGCCTTTAGGAGGATTTGGTGGAATGCCAGGTGGACTTCCAGGAATGGGTGGAGGTTTTCCAGGTATACCAGGAATGGGTGGATTACCAGGTGGTATTCCAGGCCCTTCAAGTCAATCGGCCGGTGGAAATTCGTTTAATATTGATGAAATGGTTAAAAGAATTGATGCGAAAATTGCTGAACTAGAAGAAGAAGAAAGACAAGAGAAAGCTAAGCAAGAAAACGAAGGAAAAGAAGATATTGCTAAAGATGAAACTTCTAGTAAAGATGTATCAGATAGTAAATCTAATGTTGTTGATGCCCAAATTGAGGAAATTAATGAAAACATAGATAATAATACTCCTTCGAATAGTAATAAAGTTACTGATGATCAATTTTTTGATGATTTCTTTAGTGAGTAATAGAGGAGAATAAATTATGAACAATGTAAAATCAGTATCATTAAAGGACCCAATAAAACTTAATATTAAGTCTATAAAGACAAATAATTATCAAAATAAAATTGAACAATTTAATAATTATGAAGAGATAAATTATTCCGACTTGAATAACGATGGCAAATTAGATAAAAATGATGTTGATGTTTTATCTAAAGCTACTGATGATAATTTTGTGGGTCCTTTACCACAGTCTTTTGATTTTAATGGAGATAATAAAATTAATAAAGATGATGTAAATCATTTAAATAATTTTATTAATCAACAGAATATAAACTATTCGGATTTAAATAATGATGGCAAATTAGATAAAAATGATGTTGATGTTTTATCTAAAGCTATTGATGATAATTTTGTGGGTCCTTTACCACAGTCTTTTGATTTTAATGGAGACAATAAAATTAATAAGGATGATGTAGATTATTTAAATAATTTTATTAATCAACAAGATCCAAATTACTCCCCAGAAAAAGAAAGAATAAAAAAGAAAGTAGATAGTATAACATCTTTTGCTAATAGTGAATATGATAAGATAAAAAATAGTGATTTTTCATATGGTGAAGATGAAGGATCGAAATTTAGAAAGTGGTTTGATAGTGAGTATGGAACGTGTCTTGAATCAGGAAAACATGATTGGTGTGCAGCTTTTATAACATATCTTATGGCACAAAATGGAGGAATAGATAAGTATATAAAACCGTCAACCTTTGCTGATAATCTAGTTCGTGATTCTGTAAAAGCTGGTTATGGTACGTGGTATGAGGATTCTTATTACAATGAAGATAAAAATTTTAAACCACAACCAGGAGATTTAATATTATTTGATCCTATGATTGCTAATTCATATTATGAGGCTTATCCAGACCACGTTAATGATCCTAATAATACTATGCACGATAAGGATATGTATTTAAGTAGTCATATTGGGTATGTTTACGATGTAGATGATGAATATGTTTATACTATAGAAGGTAATAAATCTAATCAATTAAAAAAATGTAAATATCCACTTGATTTTAGTGGACCAGGCATTAGTTCTGAACAGAGAATAAATGGTTACTATAGACCAAATTATTAATTAAAAATTATTTAAATTCATAAAATATATTGGTGATAATATGAATAATATTAGTGTCAATGAATTAAAAAGTATGACCAATATAAATATAATAGATATTAGAAGTCGAGAAAAATATAATGATAATCATATCCCTAATTCGATAAATATTCCTTTTAATGAAATTATTTTAAATCTAGATAAATATTTTAATAAGAATGAATTATATTATATATATTGTCAAAAAGGAATAATGAGCCAAAAGGCTTGTATTATGCTATCTAATTTAGGATATAATGTAGTTAATATTTCTGGGGGATATGAATCATGGGTAATGGCAGAATAGTTATTCTGCTTTTTTCTTGCTTAATTTATTTAAATATAATATAATTATCATGGTGATATAATGGAGTATATAATTATTGGTTTATTAATATTAATACTTATCCTAATTGTAGTATTATTAATGAAAAAAAATAGTAATAATGAATTAATTGAGCGATTATCTAAACTAGAATTAGAAGTAGTAAAAGAAATCCGTGATTTTGAGTCTTCATTTTCTAAAAGTATTAATTCTGATTTTAATTTATTAAATGATAAAATGGAAAATAGAATTAATATGCTTAATGAAAAAGTTAATTCTAGACTAGATGATAATTTTGAAAGAACAAATAAAACATTTACAAATGTATTAGAAAGACTTTCTAAAATAGATGAAGCACAAAAGAAAATCGATAGTTTGTCAAGTGATATAGTTTCCCTTCAAGGTGTTCTTACCGATAAAAAAACTCGTGGAATTTTTGGTGAAGTAAATTTAGAACATATTTTATCTAATATATTTGGAAAAAATAATAAAACAATTTATCAGATACAATACGGATTATCTAATGGAACAATTGCGGATTGCATGCTTTTTGCACCAGAACCATTGGGAAAAATTGCGATAGATTCTAAATTTCCTCTTGAAAATTATCAAATAATGGTTGATAAGAATAATAGTCAAACTGTTAGAAATCAGGCTGAAAAGCAATTTAAAATTGACATGAAAAAACATATTGATGCAATAAGTAGTAAGTATATAATTCCAGGTGAAACTAGTGATCAAGCAATACTTTTTTTGCCAGCAGAAGCTTTATTTGCAGAAGTAAATGCATATCATCCGGAAATACTTGAATATGCTTATAAAAAAAGAGTTTGGATAACTAGTCCAACGACATTAATTAGTACACTTACTACAATTCAAGTAATAATTAAAAATATCGAGAGAGACAAATATGCTAAAGTTATTCATAACGAACTATTAATTCTTGGAACGGAATTTAAGCGTTATAAAGAAAGATGGGATAAATTATATCGTAGTATTGAAACGGTTTCAAAGGATGTAAAAGATATACATACAACAACAGATAAGATTACAAAGAGATTTAATAGTATTAATCAAGTTGAAATTAACGATAAGACTGAATATTTAGAAGGATAGTGATTTTGTGGAAGAAAGAGTATATGAAATATTAAAAAAAGAAAATAGAGCTTTAGGAGTATATGAAATTAATGATTTATTAGGATTGAAAACATCTGATGATCTTAAGGAATTACTTGAATGTCTTGAAAATATGATTGATAATTTGAAAATATATCATACTAATAAAGATAAATATATGTTGTTTGAAAATAGTCATTTAAAAACAGGAAAATTAATTGTTAATAAAAAGGGTTATGGTTTTGTCGATATAGAAGGAAAAG